>DASVUA010000587.1:0-2054 GCA_036387295.1 Thermoanaerobaculia bacterium
GTGGGATCGGCGAGGAGCGTGCCGCTCGGCTCCGCATCGAAGCGTGCGAGGACGCGCGGGCCGATGGTGATGGTGGCGAACTCGCCGCTCAGCGGTGTGCCCGACGTTGCGTGGGTGGAGGTGTCGGTAGTTACGCGCAGATCGCCCACTGTCGCGCCGGGGCGGAGCGTGTAGATCGTGCCGGCGCCGCCGTCCACGTATTGCGATCCGGCGAGCGTCCCGTTGCGGCCGCCGCGCGCTTCAACGATCTCGTCGCGCACTTCGAAGCGGTCGGCTGCGCGAAGCGCGATGCGTCCACCACCGCCGCCGCGATCGGTTTCATCGGACGCGGTTTCGTCGCCGCCATTCGCGGTGATGCGCGAGGCCGCGCCGGTGATGAGCGCGCGTGCGCGGAGGTCGATGCTGACGGCCGCGCCGGCCAACGCGGCGCCATCAAGGGCGAGCGTTACGTGTGCGACAGCGCCGCCGCCCGAAGAACGCATGCAGCTACCGTCCGCGTGCGACTCCGCGCACGAGATCGCCAAGGTCAACACCTAGTGTTTCGGCCAACAGCAGAGAGACTCTCAATGACGCACATTATCGCGCCATTTCAAGAATCCAACGTACGAGCCGTTCCCTCCTGCGGCAGTACGCGATGCGACCTAAACGTTCCCCGTTGACGGAAGTCCGTCGCGCGGCTAGTATCGCCGAAATTTCCCCTAGGCCACAGCGTATAGTCACCGATACCAATCGGCTGCGGCGCATTGCCGCTGCGACACCTCTACCAGCGCGTCCACGTCCGAATTGCCGCCCTAGCAACCAACAAAAGGATAGTCCGAGATGGCCTTGATTTTTTCGCCGTTATACCGGTTCGCAGTTTGCTCCAACCTGTTCATCGTTCTGTTTTCACTCAACGTACAAGCTCAGGAATTCAGGGTTCCCTTCGATGATCAGCAGGTGACGCAAGTTGGCAGTATTACGGGTATCGAACCGCCGCTCACTATTGGCCACGTCACGTTCTCCGGCGGCGGCCTCGTGCGTAACGCTAACTTGTGCCCCGCGAACCCGACGCCCATGTATTCGATCACGAATCCGAGCATGGCGTGTCAGTCACCGGACGGTACTCCATGCCAGACGCAGGGCTGCGACACGTGTCTCGACACGATCACCGTGCGCTTTGACGTGCCGGTGGAGTTTGTCGAGTTTGAAATCCACGGCGGCTTGAAGGTGGACAGCTCGTACCGAGTCAGAGACGACGCAGGTCACGAGGAGATTGTCACAGTCGCCGCAGGGAGCATAAAAACCGTCCATCTACCGTATGAGAACCTGCGGCAGGTTACGATCACGTATGCCAGCACGACTGATACCGGAGGTTGGAAGGTTCTGCTCGACAACTTCAAGTTCTACAGGACAACCGTCGAACTCGATATGGCCGAGAGCGACAGCGTGAAAGTGCTGATTTCGCGCGGCGCGTTCGATAACAGCTATCCATCAGTGCACCAAACTAAAGACGCCACGATCAGGATCAGCGGAAAAGTGCACGGCGCGCCGCAGAAGATTGCGAATCGAACAGTTTACCTTCGCGTAGTAGATCCGCCCGATACAGCACCGTACGTTCCGACGGTCGAAAAAACGACGAACGATAACAGTGAACCTGTCGATTCAATCGAGCGGATACCAACCCAAGTCACGACAGACGCCACAGGCGTTTTCACCGCCGAGCTTCGCACCACCACGCAGTATGCGGGCGACAACTATCGCGTCGAGGCCGGCCTGAATCCCGACCTGTTGTCACAACCCGAATATCAGTGCAAAGACGATTGCACCCGCAGCGGAACGATTACAGCATGGAAGCGCATTTACGTTGAGCAGGACCAGATGTTCCGTGCCGGCGCTTTCCTGACCGCTAATGCGATCCCCTGTCTCGGCGAGAACTGCCCGACATCGCTCACGATTGCGGTCGATGACGCGCGGCCGCTGGCGCGCGCTAAGACGCTCCGTCTCATGCACGCCCCCCGCAACGACGGCTTGGGCGGGTACGAATTCTACTCTGAGGATGTTGCGGTAATCGCGGT
>DASVUA010000588.1:0-2304 GCA_036387295.1 Thermoanaerobaculia bacterium
CCGCGAAGACGGCGAAGGACCTTCTCCGTTGCGCGCGAACAACATGACGCACGACACCCCGAAAGGCCGACGCCGAACGCCCGCTCGCGCGCCATACAATTCCCCCATGCGTCTCCTCCTCGCCCTCACCCTACTCACCGCCCTCACGGCCAACGCGCAGCAGTACGACAGGATCGCGCGCATTCTTCGCGAGGTGCCGCTCGTCGACGGGCACAACGATCTGCCGTGGCAGTACCGCGAGCGGGTGAAAAACCAGCTCGGGCAGATCGATCTGCGGCAGGATCAGTCGAAGCTCGCGAAGCCGCTGCACACCGACATCCCTCGCCTGCGCGCCGGCGGGCTCGGAGCGCAGTTCTGGTCGGTCTATGTTCCCGCCTCGCTCAAAGGGGCGGATGCGGTGCAGGCGACGTTCGAGCAGATCGACGTCGTCCATCGCATGAACGCGCTCTATCCCGACACGTTCGCGCTCGCCCTCACCGCCGACGACGTCGTGCGCATTCACAAGTCCGGGAAGATCGCGTCGCTGATCGGGGTCGAGGGGGGCTACTCGATCAACAACTCCCTCGGCGTGCTGCGTCAGCTCTACGACGCCGGCACGCGCTACATGACGCTCACCCACTCGGACACCATCGACTGGGCCGATTCCGCAACTGCCGATCCGCGCCACGATGGCTTGACGGAATTCGGCAAGGCGGTGATCGGCGAGATGAACCGCCTCGGCATGCTCGTCGATCTCTCCCACGTTTCGCCCGCCACGATGCATGACGCGCTCGACGCGACCGCGGCTCCGGTGATCTTCTCGCACTCGTCCGCCCGCGCGGTGACAGGGCACGCCCGCAACGTGCCGGACGACGTGCTGCAGCGGATGAAGCAGAACGGCGGCGTCGTGATGATCACGTTCGTCCCGACCTTCGTCTCCGAAAAAGCGCGGACGTACTCGGCACTCCGGGACGCCGAGGAGGCGAGATTGAAGTCGCTGAACAGCGGCCAGCCGCAGCGGGTGAAAGAGGCCATGAACGCGTGGGACATCGCCAATCCGCGTCCGCGCGCCACGGTGGCCGACGTTGCCGACCACATCGATCACGTGGTGCGCATCGCGGGAGAAGACCACGTCGGCATCGGCGGCGATCTCGACGGAATCTCCACGACGCCGGTCGGGCTGGAGAGCGTGGCCGACTATCCGAACCTCTTCGCCGAGCTCATTCGCCGCGGCTACACCGACGAGCGGCTGCGGAAGCTGGCAGGCCTCAACGTGCTCCGCGTCATGCGGCAGACCGAGAGCGTTGCAGCGGCCTTGCAGAAAACCAGGCGCGCCTCCGACGTCCTCATTTCCGACCTCGACAAGAACCCGTAGCCCTGCGGCTGCGCCGACTCGCGGCCGTTGCGGCGTTCGCCGGCCCCGCGTTGGCACACCTCTGGCCTTACAGCTGAGCGATGACGACGACCGATCCGCGTTTCAAGCTCGAACGGCGGGGCGAGGTGCCGGAGCTCAATCCTGACAAGCTCGAGTTCTACCGGGCTACGATCGAGCTCTTCAACCGCGAAAACCTCCCGTTTCTCGTCGGCGGCACGCACGCCTATCACCGCTACACCGGGATTGCCCGCGAGACGAAAGACTTCGACATCTTCGTCCGCCGCAGCGACTATCCCCGCTTTCAGGAAGCGGTGACGAAGGCGGGCTACCAGTCCGAGCTGAAGTTCCCGCACTGGCTCGGCAAGATCTACAAAGACGATGCGTTCATCGATCTGATCTTCTCCGGCGGCAACGGCGAGGCGGCGGTCGATGACGAGTGGTTCGAGCATGCGGTGGAGGGAAAGATTTTCGGTCTCCCCGCGATGCTCGCCGCGCCGGAAGAAATGATCTGGTCGAAGTCGTACGTGATGGAGCGCGAGCGCTATGACGGCGGCGACGTCATGCATCTCTTCCTCCGCACCGGCACCCGCCTCGACTGGCACCGCCTCATCCGCCGCTTCGGCGACCACTGGCGCCTGCTCCTCATGCAGATCATCAAATTCGGCTTCGTCTATCCGAGCGAGCGCTATCGCGTCCCGCGCGACGTCGTCGAAACGCTCCTCGAACGCTACACCGCCGAACTGAACGACCGCTCGGCGCCGGAAAAAGTCTGCTACGGCACGCTCACCTCCCGAGCCCAGTACCTCGTCGACATTCGCGAATGGGGCTTCGAAGACGCGCGCCAGAAACCGCACGGCACCATGTCGGCGGAAGACGTCGCGCAGTGGACGAAGGCGATCAAGGAGGACTAGCGCGGCGCTTTGCGCCGCGGGCGTTGGGCATTCGGGGTG
>DASVUA010000589.1:0-1699 GCA_036387295.1 Thermoanaerobaculia bacterium
GCGCCACAACCGTGCGTCGCATGGCTCGGCGGGGCGACGCGCGGGGGCCGCGGTGGTGACGGTCGCCGCGCTCACCGCGGTCGCACTCCCGTTCATGCTGCGCAACAGGACTCCGGCGCCGGCAGCCACCGCTCCTGCTGCCGCGCCGCTGCAGGCCGCGTCGATCACGCCGCGCCGCGCGGTGGCGGTGCTCGGTTTCCGCAATCTCTCCGCGCGCGCCGAACAAGCGTGGCTGTCGCCCGCCTTCGCCGAGCTGCTGACGACCGAGCTCTCCGCCGCCGGCGAGCTGCGCCTCGTTCCGGGTGAAGAGGTGGAGCGGATGCGCGGCGATCTGCCGATCGGCAATGGCGATCCGATTGCGCGGCCGCTGCTCGAACAGATCCGCCATCGCGCCGGCGCGGACGTCGTCCTCACCGGCGCCTATGTCGCGCTCTCGCCCGATGACGCGGCGCCGTTGCGCCTCGATGTGCGCCTGCAGGACACCGCCAGCGGCAGGCTGCTGGCCACGCTCTCGGAGTCGGGCACCGAACGGGAACTCTTCGAGCTGATCTCGCGCCTCGGTTCCCGCTTGCGCGAACAGCTCGGCGCCGTGCCGCTGACCGCGGAAGCAACGGCCGGCCTCCGCGCGTCGATGCCCGCCAATCCCGAGGCTGCACGTGCATACGTCGAAGGTCTGACCCAGCTCCGCCGCGCCGATCCGCTCGGCGCGCGTGCGTCGCTCGAGCGCGCGGTCGCCGCGGAGCCGTCGTATCCGATGGCGCACGCCGCGCTCGCGGAATCGCTCTGGGATCTCGGCTACGAGGCTCGTGCGACCGAAGCCGCCGAGCGCGCGCTCGCACTCTCGTCGCGCCTCGGACGTGAGGAGCGTCTCAGCATCGAGGCGCGTGCGAACGTCTTTCACAGACGGTTCGACAAAGCGATCGAGATCTATCGCTCGCTGCTGACGTTCTATCCCGACGAGATCACGTACGGACTTCGTCTCGCGACCGTGCAGGTGTCGGCCGCCAAGGCGAAGGACGCGATTGCGACGCTCGACAAACTTCGCGCCCTTCCCAAGCCGCTGCGCGACGATCCGATGATCGACATCATTGCCGCCGACGCGTATCACGTCACCCACGAGAACGACAAAGGACTGGCCGCCGCGCAACGTGCGGAGGCGATCGGCGCGGCGACGAACATGCGCAGCATCGTCGCGCGTGCAAAAGCGAATCAGTCGTATGCGCACCGCGATCTCGGACAGCCGAATCAGGCCGTGGCGCTGCTGGAAGACGCGGCGCGCATTTACGAGGAGATCGGCGATCGGGGAGCGGCCGCACGTGCATACTCGAACCTCGGCCTCGCGCTCTGGAACCGCGGCGATCTCGCTGCCGCGGAGCCTCTTCTCGAGCGCGCGCTGGTGATGCACCGCCAGATCGGTACGCGCTCGTTCGAGTCGCGCACGCTCAACAACCTCGGCATCATCCGTTTCAGCCGCGGCAACATGGATGGAGCCGAGGAGGCGTGGCGCGCCGCGCTCATCGTGCAGCGCGAGTCGAACTTCATCGCGCCGATGGCCTCGACACTCACGAACCTCGGCGGCGTTCGGCAAGTGCGCGGCGATCTGGCGGGCGCCGCACGCTTTTACGGTGAAGCGATCGAAGTCTCGCGCAGGACCGACGATCGCGCCACCGAGATGACGGGCACGATCAACATGGCCGAG
>DASVUA010000590.1:0-2589 GCA_036387295.1 Thermoanaerobaculia bacterium
ATCTGCTGCGCGAGAACTACACAACGCTCGCCTCCCGGCTTCTCGGCGAGCTGGAAGTAGCTCTTGCGGCGCGACGTCGATTTCGACACCACTTCCTCAGAAGGATGAACATGCCGGGAAAGCAGGCGCTGCGTCTCCTGGTCAGCGAATGGTCGTGGGACGGCGCGGTCGATCACGACTCCCAGATCGCGATCGCGCTTCAAAGCGCTGCCGTGGAGCGGCGCGCGAAATTCGCCGAGGACGCAGACGTCGCTCCTGATGAACCGGCGGAATGATGCCGCGCCGCGAGTTCGATCCGCCCGGCGAAGGACGCGCGCCTCAAACTCACCTTCAAACGACGGTCGAGCAAGCACACGCTGACGTCATTACCGTCATCGGCAGCCTTCATCAGAGCCTTTCTTCCAGCCCGCACGAATTCTCGATCGACGGTACAGTCGAGCTGCCGAAGGAGCAGGCCGACGCAATCGAGGAGCTTTTCACCGGTGACGATCGCTGGGTCGACGACGTCCTCTGCGATCTCGAAAAACACCGGATCCTCCTTTTGTGCGGGGAGCCTGGATCCGGCAAATCGACGGTCGCGCTTTACCTCGCCGCCCGGCTCGCCGGAAGGAAGGGCTCGCGGCGCCCGCTCGTCGCGCAGCCACTGGAGCGGGACGTCGAAATCGATCTACGGAAAATCGCGTCATCCGAGAGCGGCTTCGGAACTCGTACGACCGTCTTCGTCGACGCATTCAGCCGTCATAACAACGACCTGCTCCGCTGCTTCTCGCGGAATGACTTCATTGCGTGGGAACAGCTGACGGCCGCTTTGCGAGATCAGCACGCGTACTTGATCTTCACCACGGCCCCTGACGGAATCGCCGCGATACGGCGATCAATTGCCGGCGTCCCGATTCGTGAAATTCCGGCACTCGATCGTGCTCTCGTCGAGCACGGTTTCGACCGGCGCGTTCGCTGGCTGGAACGACGCGGACGTCTGATCTCCGCGCACGTACGACAGCTCTCCGACAATCGAAAGCGGGTGATCGAGAACCTGCGAACACTGCCGAACATCGCGAGATTTGTCGATCAATTCACGTTCGGCGAATGCGACATCGATGCTGCGTTGGAGCGGTTTCACGATGTACCGCTCTGGTTCGCCAGCGACCTCGCCGTTGACATCGATGCATGGTGTTTTGCGCTGACGCTCGCGTTGGCGCATTCAGTACGTGGCGAAACGGCCATCGGCTGGTTCGCGTTCGATCGCATCCGGAGAGCAATAACCGCCCAGGTCCGCTCGGATCCTGAGTTCGTTCTGAACCAGGCGAACAGAGATCACGCATTGGCTGACGAGTTGCTGCTGAATCGCGCGCGTGCCGAGATCGTAGGGGAAAGCGCGAGCCTCGGCTACGCCGTGCGATTCATCGACAGCTCGTATGCAGAGACGATCTGGCAAACCGCCGCGAATCATTACCGCCGCGTCCTGACCGCACTCGTTCCGACGCTTCGTACCCTTGCCGAGGATGAGCGCGGAGCAGGAAGTTACTGGGTCAGAAGTCTTGCAGCACAGATGATCGGGCGCATTGGCGAGCTCGATCCGTTCTCGATTTCCATTCCGCTCATCCGACGCGAATGGCGGACGTGCAACCCGGCGCAGCGACCGTATGCCGGACGCGTACTTCAGGCGATGCGAACGAGCAGCAGCCATGCGTATCGGCAGGCGGCGCTCAGCACGATCGACTCGCTCGCGGCGGAACCGGGTGAATTGCCGGCGGTCATTTGCGCGTACGCGCTCATCGGAGAACAGGAACCGATCCTCGCGATGAAGCAGCTCGGTTCGATCGCAGTGCGAGATCTCGCGCCGGCTATCGGCAATCGCGAACAGATCAGACAGCTCGTCGAAGAGCTCGAACATCGCGCCGATCTCATCGACGACAGCGTACGCCTCGAACACCTTGCCAAACGCGTGTCGGCACAACACGCCGCGAGCCTGCTCGCGCTCGAACAGGCGGTCGTGTATCTGTGTCTCACGATCGATCCGCTGACCGTCCTGTGCGAAATGAGACAGTGGATTGCGCGCGGCGGTACGACGCTCGTCGCCGAGGTGTTCCTCAACGGCGGAATCGCCGCACGCATGGACGACGCAGCAAACGATCTGCATGCGTTGACGGGCAAACGACGTTCGAACCGAATCGTTCGAGCGCTGGCAAAAACACCAGGTGCGGTCGAGACGTTCGGCGCGTTCCTCGCGGAACTGTATGCCGGAGTCGGCAACTCGGCATCCCTCTCCGGCAGTTTCCGCCGCCAGCTCCTCGATCGCTTCGACGCCACGCTCACCGCGTGGGCCATGGGAGCGATGGACGATCGCGAGGAGGCCGGCGCCGTCGAAGCGCTCTTTGTCTCGCTGATCAGCACTGAGGACGTGATGCTTCAACAAGACATGACGACGCTGTTGGACACGGAACCGTTCAATGAAACCGAAACGACGCGCAATTTCGCCGCGGTCGTGCGGTCCCGACAATTCGACAGAAAGAGGAGAAGAACATGAAACTGAGCTCGGCCCGTGATCTCAAGAACCAGATTGCCTCTGATCCACGGTGGCGGATTGCG
>DASVUA010000591.1:0-7964 GCA_036387295.1 Thermoanaerobaculia bacterium
CGACCGGAGAGGTATAGAAAAGAGAATCGGCGCGTGTGTCGGCGTCGCGCGCTGCGGCATCGCCGGCGAAACCCGCCAGCATCACCAGCGCCAGCATGCTGCCGAAGACCGTAATCGCCAGTACAGTAAATGGCGCATTGAAGTTGCCGTCATTGCGAGGTCCACCCGCCATGACCTGCATCAGGGCGGTGCACATGCAGAGGATGATCAGAAAGTAGAGCAGGGTCGAACCGCGGCGGAACTGATATCCGACCTCGAAACGGAAAACCTCGAGGAGCTTCGTCATCGCACTGCCTCGAGCGCGGACGCCTGCGAATAATGGCCCCCCATCACGCTGAAATAGACATCGTGCAATTCGGGCTCGACGGCGTGGAATGCGGTCGAGGGCTGCGTCTCGCTCTCAATGCGCGCGACCGTCTTTCCCGCGAGCAGCTTCGTCGAGAGGACGTTGTAATCGCGCTCCATTGCGGGCAGCTCGTCTTTCGGCACCAGCCGTTCCCAGACGCGCCCTTTTATCGTGTCGACCGCACGGAGCGGTTCCGCTTCGAGCAGGATCTGCCCTTTGTTGATGATGGCCATGCGCGTACAGAGCTCGGACACGTCCTCGACGATGTGCGTGGAGAGAATGACGATGCTGTTTTCTCCCAGTTCGCTCAGTAGATTGAGGAAGCGGACGCGCTCGGCGGGATCGAGACCGGCGGTCGGTTCATCGACGATGAGCAGCTTCGGATTGCCGAGGAGCGCGAGGGCGATGCCGAAACGCTGGCGCATACCGCCCGAAAATCCGCCCAGCTTCTGCTTACGCTTTTCCCAGAGATTCGTCTGCTGGAGCAGCGCCTCGACGACGGCGCGCCGCTCTGTGCGATCGACAATGCCTTCCAGGATCGCGAAATGGTCGAGGAGTTTCTCAGCCGCGACGTTCTGGTACAGGCCGAAATCCTGCGGCAGGTAGCCGAGCGTTTCGCGTACGGCGTCCTTTTGCCGGATGACGTCGAGATCGCCCAATCGGATGTTTCCTGAATCCGGCTCCTGCAGCGTGGCCAGCGTCCGCATCAGCGTCGATTTCCCGGCGCCGTTCGGGCCGAGCAGTCCGAACATGCCGGCCGAAATGGTGAGGTTGATGTTCTGGAGTGCTTTGACGCCGTTCGGGTACGTTTTCGATAGATGCTCAATGCGCAGTTCGAGTGTCATGTTGTCTCCATGGCAAAGAAAAAGATGACGGACCTCCGGCGGGCCGCACGCTGAACGCGCTTCGCGCAGCACGCGTGCGGCAGGCCTATGGCCACGCTGCCGGCTGTGCCGGCCCGACGAAGAGCTCCGGTCGCTCTTTCGTTTTAGTGGCGGTAATAAATGAGCGCGGCGCCCGCGCTGGCGACGAGTGCGCCGATTGCGGCAAGCACTGCGAAGTGTTTTCGACGGAGTCCGTCGAGCAGCGGTGAGAAAACGAAGCGGATCGGCCTTACGAATCCGGCGCAGAGCGCGGCGGCGATGAGCCACCACGAACCGAACACCACACTTCGCATCCCGGCCACGAACCGGAGCTCTCCTGCCGGATGCGTGGGGATATCGAAGAACTGCCGCGTCTCGGTGTCGAGAAGCGATGACGCGGCGGTCAGCGGCACGAAGAAGAGGAGCAGGGCGGTCGCGAACGCGAGCACGAGTGCGATGGCCGGATAGACCAGCCAGCGGCGCGCGCCGAGCGGTTCGCCGCGCTCGCGTTTCTGTTCAATCCAGGCGCGGCTGACGAACATCGCCGGAATGAGCAACATGAAGCCGAAGAAGATGAACGTCGCGACCGCGACGAGCACCAGACCGAATGCGACGTAGGGGAGGCGCGAGTCGTCCGTCCGTGCATGAGCTCCGTCCGGTGCGGCACGCGGCGTGGGCCGCTCTTCGTCGCCGACCCACTGCTCCGGCCGGCCGAGGCGATCGAGGATGCCGATGATGTCCGTTTCGCTCACAGGCGTCTGTGCCTCATCGAGCGCGATCTCGATGTGCTCGCGAACGCTCTGCTCCACTTCAGCCGCAACCTCCGGCCCCGTTCCGCGCAGCTCGAGGCGGAGGCGCTGGAGATAGTCGTCGAAGCGCGTGCGTGCTGCAGGTGTCATTTCGTTCATCGCTTCCCTTGCTTCCGCAGACCGCCGATGGCTCGATGCAGGCTGTCCCAGTGTTGATTCATCCGATGAAGGTCGTCCCGGCCACGCGGCGTGAGCCGGTAGTACTTGCGCGCCGGCCCTTCCTGCGATTCCTCGATGTACGTCTCGACGAGGCCACTGTTCTTCAGCCGGCTGAGGATCGGATACACCGTCCCCTCGGTGATGACGAGGTGGTCGACATCGCTCAGCCGGCGGACGATGTCGTACCCGTACAGCGGCGCGGGCGCGATCGCGTTGAGGATCGCCAGCTCGAGCAATCCCTTGCGGAGCTGGGTCATCCAGTTATCGAACGAAAGGTCCGTCACGCCCCATACAATGCGGCCTCGCAAGGTACTTGTCAATACAAGGTAGTGTGACAGGTGAAAAATGGTGTGCGCGCTTGCGCTGTTTCGGGCCTCTTTCCGAATCGCGGCTCACGCCGTGGGAGGGCGAGCGGCGAAGCTCTGACCCCGTTTCGACCCTACTCCGGAGTTGATGGCGCGTCGGTGCCGGCGACTTTCACGACCAGGTCGCGCAATGCTTCTTCAGGAGTGAAAACCAGCCACGTGTTGCCGATGCGCTCTTCGAGATGCTTTGCGCGTTCGAGGTGATCGTTGTACGCGTCCGCCAGTACGGTGAAGCGCCTTCGGGAGGCTTCATACTCCTCCTCTTTGAGGCGCAGCGCTTCCTGAAGTTTCGTAAAATCGCTGCTCTCTCGTCGGGTCGCTGAGCTCGGGCATGTGGCGAAGCGCGTAAAGCTGCGTCCTCAATGCATTGAGCTCGTGGACGACTGCCTCGTGCTCTCTCTGAAGCGCTTTGACGCGAGCATGGCGTTGCTCGAGCTCTTTCGTATGTCTGGCCAGCTCGATCTGAAGCGGATAAAGCGGAATGCGTACAGCTGCCGCGGCCAGAATGACGGTCACCCCAATCGCGACCACGAGCCCGTTCAGGAGCCGCCGTTCGTCGCTCGTCGCGGTGAGCATCGGTTTCGCGAGTAATTTGGCGTCGCGGAGGGGGACGAATTCGACCGCCTCGTCGGTCGCATGGCGGATGCTGACGAGCTTCTCGATGAGAAGAACTACGGACACCAGCGCCGCGGCGGCTTTGTACTCGGGACCCGATCCGCTGACGGCACCGATGAGGAGGCCGGCGCCGTTCAACATCAAAAACGACTCGAGCAGCGCATCCGCGGTTCCGAGCTTGGGCATGCGCACGTAAAAGTAGCCGCCACCAGGAACGAGAGCCGCGAGCGCGGAGGCGATCGCCGGCTTGCGATACGTCGCACCGCAGGTGATGCAGGTGTAGATGCGCGGTCGAAGCATCGAGCCGCACCAGGAACAAAAGTGACGCCTCTCGCGGAAACGCTCCGGAGTCGCCGGCGCGGGCGGCGTCGACGCGAGCGCGTTCGGCAGGAACGCACGGATGCGCTCGAGATCGGCGAGCGGGATGCGATTGAACGTTTCCTTTCGGCCGTTCCGATAGACGAACGAGAGCTTCATGTTGACGGTGAAGCCGAAGCCGCCGGCGAACGAAAACGAGTCGACGTCGCCATACCAGACGGCCGAAACGGTGGGGAGCGGACGGTCGTTGAGGGCCACGCGAATGGCGAACATCCGCCGGTCGGTGAAGACGTAGACGCAGCGACGCACGAAGTAGAGGAACACGACCGACCCGAGGTAATCGAGAAGGGTGTAAGGCATGGCGCCGCGCGTTGCGTGCACGACCCGTTCGCCCGGCTCGAGGAGCGGATGAAAGGCGCGTGCGACGGGGCCGAGAAGGTCGAGCTGTTCCTTCTCGAGCTCCCGCCGCTCCTCCTCCGACAGGTCGCTGCGCAGGAACGGCGCCGGACCGGCGTTCGCGAGATCGAGGAGGCGCTGGTACTGAGGAGACGCTGCGATTTGTGCGGTCGTTTCGGCGACCATCTGCTGCCCGGCGCGTGCGCTTGCCGCGACAGCCGTTGCCGCGGCGGTTCCGGCGCGCGCGCTTGCCGCCACCGCGGCCGTGCCCGTCACGACGGCCGCGGCGACACCGACCTGACCGACCTCGCGCGCGGTCGTGGCGAGGACGACGGGAGGAATCTGCGCGCTTCGTTTCTCGGGCGTGAGGTCGACGATCAGCTCACGCGCCGCGCCTGCAACATGTATCGCCGTCGCTGCTTTCCAGATGCACCAGACGATGACGAGAAGGAGCGTGATGGCCCAGGGATTCTCAACGCGGTCGAGCTCGTGAAAGCGCCACGTCGTCCGAACGAGCACGACGAGGAAGAGCTCGAACACCAACGCGAAGATCGCCGCCGTGTAGCGGCGTAGAAAAAAGTAGCCGCCGCCGGGCCACCAGAGCGCGAAGCGGACCGCGGCGCGCGGATCACGGAACGCGACACCGCAGGACTTGCAGCGCGACACACGCTGAGGCCCTTTCGCGTAGCACGCGGGGCACAGTGGACGACGGCCCGACCGTCCCGCTGCGCCAACAGGTAGCAGGGCAACGAGCAGCGAGCGTGCGGCGTTCGCCTCGCCTCGATCCCTGAACGTGAAGACCTCGGCGCGGCCGTTGCCGTAGCGGAGCGAAAGACGCAGCGAGACCCGGCTGACGCTCGCCCGCCGGACGTCGTGCCAGCGGATCTCCGAGATGCTGGTGATCTCCGCCGCGGTGCGTTTCACGCAGAGCAGCCGCTGGTTCGTGAACAGGAGCGCGACGCGACGGGAGGTGGAGAGGAGCCAGGCGATGGAGCGAGGCTGAGGGCCGGTGGCGGAAGACTGGAGCAGGATCTGCTCATCGCCAGCCAGAACGTTCGGCGGTAACTCGTTCACCTGTTCCATGCGCGCACCTGGGGAGTTCGTCTACAGTAACAGGCAATCCGGAACCGCGGCACCCCGCAATCGAACCCCCGAGTCTCACAGGAACGCGCCATGTCCACTACGCGCCTCAAACGAAAACCGGCCACCGTCCTGTTGCTGGCCGTCATCGCGCTCGTGTTCTTGAACGAGCTGACGAGCGGCGCATTGGTCGACGAAAACCTGATGCGCGCGTTCGGCGCCATCACCGCCGAGCTCTTCGCGACGAAGGAGTATGGCCGTCTGGTGAAAGCGATCTTTCTTCACGGCAACGTGCTGCACTGGCTGGCCAATAGCTGGGCCCTGCTTCAGCTGGGAAGCCTGTTCGAGGAGATGTTCGGCACACCGCGATTCGTCCTGGTCTGGTTCGTGACCGGGATTGCGGCCTCCGCGGTGAGTGCGCTTCATCTCGACGAGGGACGACTGGCGGTCGGCGCGAGCGGCGCGATCTTCGGGGTGATCGGCGCGTTCATCCTCGGCCTCGGACGCTCGCCCTTCTGGCGCAACCATCCCGTATCCGCCGGCCTCCGGACGCAGCTGATGTTCTGGGCCGTCGTGAACATCACCTTCGGCTTCCTCACCCCGTACACCGACAACGCCGCGCACATCGGCGGCTTCCTCGCCGGCATCATCGTTGGGCTGCTGCCGCAACGGGTGGCGCGGGCGGCTGCGTCTGCGTAGGGGAGGGATGGACGAGGCGGCGGTCCCGCCGCTCACTCTCGTTGAAATCGTTCCGTGGTCCGGGCGACGACGACGCCGAACTTTGTGATCGTTACGCGGTTGATCAGCGTCCGGCCGTCTTCCATGAGGTACATCCAGAGCTCGTAACGAAGGTCGTCGATGAACCCGGCGCGCGTTCCTGCCGTGACGTAGCTCCAGTGGAACGTGTTGCCCCGCGCCTCACCAATCGACACGCCGACGACATCGTTCGCCGTTGCTTCATAGCGATTGGGGGCGACGCGGCGAATCCGCCAATGCCTCGTTTCGCGTCTGTCGTCCGCGAACGTGAATCGCTGCTCGATTGTGAGCTCGTCACCGTCGCGATGGCCAACGAGATCCGCGCGGAACTGGCTCATCGGATCTCCGCGCCGGTTTTCGATGACTCCCCACGACCGGGTCGCCCCTTCAAAGTACTGGAGCGGATCGAGCGCAGGCGTCGTGGCCGCAAGCTGCGACGGCGTCATGCTCCGGCACCCTGTGACCGCCAGCAGGACGATCAGCGATGCAATCGCTCGCCCGCGTGAGATTCGAGTCATGCCGCGGGTTCAGCAAGCGCGCTGCCGACTCCGGACGACGTGGGTGAGGGCAGAGCTTCGATGTCGGAAACGAGGCGCTGGTCCGCGAATCGCGCTGATACGATCGTTACTCGATGACCTTTCACGATCACTTTTCCGCTGTCGCCGGCGCGTACATGCGGCACCGTCCGCGCTATCCGGATGCACTGTTTTCCTGGCTCTCAGGCCTGCTGCGGGAGCGCGCGGCGGCGTGGGATGTGGCGACGGGAAATGGGCAGGTGGCGATTGCGCTCGCGGAACATGTCGAGCGGGTGATCGCCACCGACGCGAGCAGCGAGCAGATCGAGCATGCGATCCGGCACGAGCGCATCACCTACCTCGCTGAGCCGGCCGAGCATGTTTCGCTGCCGGGTGACTCAGTCGACCTGATCACCGCTGGTGCCGCCGCGCACTGGTTCGATCTGGATGCGTTCTACAAAGAAGTGCGCCGGGTCGCGAGGCGTGGGGCGGTGATCGCTCTCTTTTCCTACGGGCCGCGCGACTTTGCCGGCGCGATCGGTCCGGTCGTCGTTGATTTTGAGGAAGAGCTCCTCCGTTCGTACTGGCCCGAGCGGCTCGAGCTCGTCCACCACCGCTACGCGACGATCCCGTTCCCGTTCGAGGAGCTCGAGGCGCCGCCGTTCGTGCTGCGCGTGGAGTGGACGCTCGACGAGGCGATCCAGTTCCTCGAGACCTGGTCCGCTGCGCAGCTCTATTTTGCGCAGCATGGCGTGAGGGCGACCAGCGTCATTGCCGGCGAGCTGGAGCGCTTCTGGGGCGATCCGAATCAGCGGCGCGTCATCGAGTGTCCGTTGTTCATGCGAGTGGGGCGTGTGGAGTAGCGCTCCCGGACTGCTTTGAACGCCGGACGGAACGCCGACTGTAGGGGAGTGGAACGTGAGCGACGCGAATGACCGCGGGACAGCGAGTGAGCAGAAGATGCGGCGCACGTTCGAAGCGCGCCGCGGGATGCCGTTCAGTGATGAGGAATGGGAAGAGGCGAAGAGAAACCTCGTCGGCCTCTTCCTCATGATGGGCACGCGTGACGCCGACCCGGCCGACGACGAGCCGCCGGAGTGAGGCCACGGTGGTCTGCGCGCGCGCAGTCTGGAGTGCGGCGGCGTTGCCGCACTCCAAACTGTCGCATTTTGCAATGCGACGCCGGCGGAGAGCGACTTGCGCTGAGCGCGCGCAGATTGGAGTGCGGCGACGCCAGTCGCCGCTCTCTACTCGGCGCCAGAGCCGCCGAGCACCGCGGCTGTGCCGCGGTGTAGAAAGCGGCGGCTTTGCCGCCGCACTCCAAACTATTACGTTTTGCAATGCGACGCCGGCGGAGAGCGATTCGGTTTGGAGTGCGGCGACGCGAGTCGCCGCTCTCTACTCGGCGGCAGAGCCGCCGAGCACCGCGGCTGTGCCGCGGTGTAGAAAGCGGCCGCTTTGCCGCCGCACTCCAAACTGTGCAATGCGACGCCTACGAGAGCAATTTTCAGTGCACTGCCGCGATGTTGTCTGCCGCGTTACGATCGATGTAGAAGTTGTATGGATCAACGCCGGCGTAAAGCGGCTTCTTATCGGTGACAAACTTCAGTGTTTGGAGTCCTGAGCGTAGGGGCCGGCGTTCCATCAGGAGCACGTGCGATTTGTCAAAGGCGAGGCGGCCGGGTTCCGCGGTGAAGAGGCCGATTTCGATCCGCTCGTGGAGGGGTGTTTCGGTTTCGATG
>DASVUA010000592.1:0-3651 GCA_036387295.1 Thermoanaerobaculia bacterium
CCCGCCGCTCCACTGGAACCGGGGATGAGGCGTGCGTTTCGCGCTACCGGCGCCGTTGGTGCGGGGGGGCGGGGGGGCGGCCGAGGCGGGGGAGGTCGAGGTCCTGGAGGCGTTCCCATTGGTCGGCTTCGAGGACGCTTCGCATGTCGACGAGCATCATCAGTTCGCGTTCGAAGAGGCGTGCTCGTGCGGCGCTGAGTTGCGTGGCGATGCGTTGGATTTCATTGCGGCGAAGCTGCGGGCGATCGAGCTCGCCGCGCAATGCGATCTCGAGCTTCTGCACGTCGCCTTTCGCATCGATCAACTCGTCGGCCGCGGCTTGAAAGACGGCGTCGAGGCGGCGTTGCTGCTCGCGATTCAGCTCGAGCTTCTGTGCGACGTCATCGCGGCGCCACCATTTTCCCGGCATCGGCTGCGCGGCCGCACCGGATGCGACGAACAGCAGAAATGCGATTGCGATCTTCTTCACGACGTTCCTCCCTCATTCACCCATGACTCCCATTCGACCAGTGGCTGGTACTCCTGCAACGGTTCGGATTCCCACGGGTTTTCCGTCACCGTCAGCACCTCGGCCGCGGACTGGCTCTCCGGACGCAGCGGCCAGTACAGCGTGCCGCCGATCGCGAGCGCGAGCATCGCCGCGGCCGCGAATCGCGCGAAGGCAGGCGTGGCGCGCGGCGTCGCCACGCGGCGCAGAATCGACGTGCGCTGACGCGCCCAGAATGTCTCCGGCTCTTCGTCGTGACATGCGGCGAGGGCGCGGATCTTCGCTTCGAGCCGTTCATATCGCGCGGCGCATTCGCTGCAATCGGCGAGGTGCAGCATGACGGGCAATGATTCGCCCGGTTGCGTGTAGTACGTTTCGAGCAGGTCTGCTTCACTGTAGTGCGGGTTCATGACGGATCCTCGGCGTGCTTCTCCAGACTGCCAGCTCTTTACGGACTTTGTGAATGGCGCGGAAGAGATGCGCGCGGACCGTGCCGGCGCTGAGGCCCAGGTGGCCGGCGATCTCTTCGAGCGGAAGGTTTTCGTAGTGACGGAGACGGAAGATCACTTTCTGCTGCGGCGACAACTGCCGCTCCGCACGCTCGATGGCGACGCGCAACTGTGACGACAACAGTTGCCGCTCCGGATTCGGACGCTCGTCGATCAACTCGAGGATCGGCTCGCGCTCTTCGTCGTCGTCCGAGCCGATCTTGAAGAGGCTCACGAAACGCCGCCTGCGGAGTGAATCGCGCGAGCGGTTGATGGCAATGCGGGTGAGCCACGTTTCGAAACAGGAGCGTCCCTCGAACTCGGCGAGGTGCGTGTACGCCTGCACGAAGCTGTCCTGCGTCACCGCGTCCGCCTCCGACGCATCGCGGACGATGGCGAATGCGACGCGATAGATCTTCCGCTGATGCCGCGCGACCAGCAGACCGTACGCGTCGCCGTCACCCGCGAGGGTGCGCTCGACGAGCTGCGAGTCGGTCGGGATGTCGCTCATGCGGAACGCGGCCACATTGCTCACGTGATTTGGACGGCCATGTACTGGATGCGTTTACATGGTAAGGCCAACGCCCGACGCGAACCGTCACTCGGCGATCGGCCCCGCCGCGCGGCCGGCCAGCGCGACACCGGCGAAGATCATCGCGCCGGCAACGAGGACGATGGCGTGGATCTCCTCGCCGAACACGATCGCGCCGAGGATCGTCGCCAGGACCGGCTGGACATAGGTGTACGCCGCCACGACCGAACTGTCCGCGTGCCGCAGCGCCCACGCGTTGAGCAGATACGCGGCGACCGTCGGCCCAGCGATGACGAGCAGCAGCGCTGCCCAGGCGCCGGTGGAGATCGCGTTCCATTCCTGCTTCCAGAGCGCATACGCGGCCAGCGGGAACAGCAGGAGCGCGCCGATGCTGAACATCTTCGCCACCACGGCGCGCGCGGAGAGACGCGTCATGACCGGCTTGGAGATGACGAGGTAGAGCGCGTACGACAAGCAGTTGAGGACGATCATCACCGCCCCCGCGAACGACTTCCACGTTCCGATGAAACTCTCGCCGCCGACCACGAGCAGCGCACCGGCGCAGGCGAGCGCGATGCCGCCGACGCGCGTGGCGGTCGGGCGTTCGCGTCCCGCGAGAATCGCGGCGCCAAGCGCGAACACCGGAATCGTGGTGATGAGAATCGCCGCGACCTGCACGCTGGTCAGCGAGAGGCCGAAGAGAAACAGCGGCGCATTCGTGACCACGCCGAGAATCGCAAAGAGCACGACCCGCCGGAAATCTTCAGGCGGCAACGGCTCCTCGTTGCGCGCGACGAACGACAGCACGGCCGCGGCCCCGGCAATCCGCAGCCACGCAAACGCGAGCGGATGGAACTCGCGCATCCCCAGTTTCGAGAAGATGTAGTTCGCGGAAAACAGCAGCGCGACGGTGAGAAGCGCGGTGTGGAGGCGGAGGGAGGAAGGCATTGGGCGAAATTGAAAATTGAAAATTGAAAAGTGAAAAATCGGAGAGAGCATGGAGCGCATCAACGCGCGCGTTTTCAATTTTCAATTTTCAATTTTCAATTCCTTCAGCTCAATCTGTCTCCACCCACACGTCGTGATACCGCACCGGCGGCGGAACGAGCGACGTGCGGACGCCGCGGACTTCGGGCTTGTGCAGGACGAAGAGGCGTTCGTGGAAGAGCGGCAGCAGCGGCGCGTCGGAGATCACCATCTGATTGAGGTCGCGGTAGATCGTCGCGCGGCGTTCGCTGTCGTTCGAGCGGCGGGCTTCGATGATCTGGGCGTCGACGCTGGCGTTCTTGAAGAAGAGGCCGCGCAATGACGTCGCTTCGCTGTGGAAGAAGATGTAGAAGAAGTTGTCCGAGTCGGGAAAGTCGGCGTACCAGTTCGCGCAATAGATCATGCCGTGGCCCGGCGTCGCACGGCCGGCGGCGGCGTCGGTTGCGGAGTGGCGCGTGACGTTCACGCGAATCCCGACCGCTTCCAGATCTTCGATCATCAGCGGAACGAGGCCGGAGTTGTTGAACTCGTCGGTGTCCCACGTGCGGTATTCGACCGTGAACCCGGAGCCATGGCCGGCCTGCCGCAGCAACTGCCGGGCGCGCTCCGGATCGTACTGATGGACGCGCTGATTCTCGTCATAGCCGAGCAAGCCGGGCGGGAGCAGCGACTTCGCGACGAGCGACAGGCCGCCGAACACACGCTCGTTGATGCGCTCGCGATTGATTGCGTAATGCATCGCCTGGCGCACTTCCACGCGGTCGAACGGCGCGCTCGAGTTGTCGTAGCCGAGGTAGGACGTGTGGAGCTGCACCGTCGTGAGGAGATAGGGCGCATACCGCGGATCGTTGCGAAGCTCGCTCACGATCTTCGGCGGCACGCCGTGCGCCACGTCGATCTCGCCGCGCAGGAACGCCTCGGCGACGTCGCGGAAACTGCGCAGATCGAGGCGGAACGTCAACTGATCGAGATTCGGCTCTTCCGGAACGTAAAAGTCGCGATTGCGTGAAAGCCGTACGCGCTCCCCTTCGATCGCTTCTTCCACGCGGAACGGCCCGACGCCGGTGCCGCGCAGCCGGTAGCTTTCCGGGTCGCGCGCATCTTCGATCGGGATGATGCCGCACTCGTGCATGGTCATCAGCGAGAGAAAGAACGCG
>DASVUA010000593.1:0-3245 GCA_036387295.1 Thermoanaerobaculia bacterium
CCAGACGCCGGTGCGCGTTGCGGCGTACATGCGCGACGGCTCGTGCGTACTGATCGCGAGATCGTTGACGTAATGAAAGTTTTCGTTGTTGGCGGTCGAGGCGAGATGCGTCCACGTCTCCCCGGCATCGCGGCTCATGAAGATGCCGTTGCCGCGGAGCGGGAGCGCGGTGCCGCGCACGCTCTCGCGAAAGTAGCCTTCGCCGGTGCCTGCATAGAGAACGTTGCGGTCGACTGGATGCATGACCATGCTGTTGACCGCGATGTTCGTCAGGTCGTCGCCGATCGGTTCCCACGCCACGCCGCCCGTGGTCGTTTTCCAGATGCCGCCCGATACGCCGGCGGCGTACATCACCTGCGGGTCGACGCGATCGATGACCAGCGCGCGCGTCCGTCCGCCGATGTTTCCCGGTCCGAGAAATTGCCATTTGCGGAACGGCGGCGCGACCGCGGCGCTCGCGCGTTCGTCGTCGGTTGCGGCGTGACGCGGCGCGAAGGTCGCGTCGGTGGTGGTGGCGTAGCGCTGCATGCGCTGCATCTGCTGCTGTGCGGCGGCATAGGCGCGAAAGCGGTCGTCGGTTCCGCCGCGCTTCATCGCGTAATACGCGGCAGCGTGATCGGGATCGTCCTCCCGCCCCTTCTTCGCCTCGTACAGCGGCTGCCACGCGGAGGTGCAGGCGGTCAGAAGCAGAAGAACGAGGATCAGGGGGCGTGGCATGGCGATATCTTACGGGCTCTCGAATTCGGGATACGGGGAGGGAAGCGATGCAACTGGTGAAAGATTCCTGTGCGTGCGGTCATCTGATCGACCATCACGACGGCGGACGCGGCGGGCCGTGCAACACCTGCGCGTGCTCGGCAGGCGAGCCGCCGACCGCGTTTCAGGTCGGTCTCATTCACGCTCTGCACGAGGTGACGTTGTCGGTGATGCGCCTGGTGAAGGAAGTGCAGACGGCCAAGACGCAGTAGCGGCGAGAACGTTTTCGGCGGGCGAGTCACCCGGGACTGTGTCGCGTTTGTGATCCAGCCCGGGCAACTCGCCACTTGCAACGAAAAACTACGGCTTGGCGAACGCGTTCGCGTCGACCGCCGGATTCACTTCGACATTGCTCATGCGCATCTCGCCGGCTTTCTCGCCGTCGCGCGACATGACGGAGAGCGTCGGGAGGTTGATGCCGCCGAACGACTTCCATTCGGAGAGGTCGGTGACGATCTCGCCCGGCATCGGTGCGGAGGCGCGCGACGCGGTGCGCAGCACGCGGCCGCTCGGCTCGACGTACCACTTCACGGCCGTTCCTTCCGCGTCGATCGAGAGCACGGTCGCATTGACGCCGCCGACGGTCTCGGTGCCGGTGACGGTGAACGTGTACTTCGGATTCTCGGCATTCCGCAGCACGTTGAGCAACTCCGCGCGCGTTTCGCCGAGGGATGAATCGCGCTGCGACGAGGGGAGATCCTGCGTTCCCATCGGCGTGATGACGAACGCGCTCTGCGGCGTCACGACGCGCGTGATCTGCCCCATCGGCAACTGCATCTCGACGCGCTCGGCACCGTCGGAGAAACGGGTTACCGCGTTGAGCTGCGCTTCCATCTCACCTTGCGGCGTGCTCATGGTCACCGAGCCGGTGCGGCGAAGCGTCTGCAGCGCGTTGATCGCAGTTGCGCCGCCGACGAACTGCACGATCTTGTTCACCAGCGCCTTGCCGGCCGGATTGCTGGCGGCGGGGGCGGCGCTCTTGTCGCGCGCACCTGGCTCGGGGATGGTGATGTCGATCGGCGTCACCGTGCCGAGCGACGAGAGCGGCTTCTCGAAATCCTTCTCGTTGCCGACCACCAGCACCGCGAGCTGATCGGGGTGGAGGTACGTTTTCGCCACGCGCGCCACATCGGCCGCGGTGACCTTTTCGATGAGCCCCGGCCACTTCGTGTAGTAGTCGGCGGGGAAGCCGTAGAACTCGAGCAGCACCTGCTGCTGCAGTGCTTTCTCACGCGTGTCCATCGTGAAGACGAACGCGTTGAGAATCGATTCTTTCGCGAGCGACAGCTCCTGCGCGGTGGCCGGCGCGTCGATCATGCGGCGCACTTCGCCGCGCAGCGCTTCGATCGACTCGAGCGTCGTGCCGCTCTTGGTCGACATCTGCACGCGGAACAGGCCGGGGTAATCCCACGGCACACCGATGCTGCCGCCGGCGCCGTACGTGAGGCCGCGCTGCGACCGGAGCGTCTGCATGAGACGGCCCGAGAAGCCGCCGCTCAGCACTTCGTTCGCCACGGTGATGGCCGGCGCGTCGGGATTGTTGCGCTGCGAACCGGGATGCACCATCGCGATGTTGGCCTGCGTCACGTCTTCTTTCGCGATGAAGTAGATCCCCGGCTTCGCGGGAGTCATGGCCGGATCGGGAATCGTCACCTGCGGCCCGCGCGGCCAGGAGGCGAACGTCGAGCGGAGGCGCTTCTCCATCTGCGCGGCATCGAAGTCGCCGATGAACGCGACGATGATGTTGTTCGGATGCACGGTCTGCTTGTGGAACGCGAGCAGGTCGTCACGCGTGATCGACGCGATCGTCGCGTACTCCGGCTGGCGCGCATACGGCGAGTTGGGGCCGTAGCCGAGCCGCTGCAGCTCGCGCGAGAGGATCTCTCCCGGCTCGTCGTTGCGGCGCGAGATGGCGGTATTCGCCTGCGTTTTGGCGAGGTCGATCTTGTCCTGCGCGAAGGCGGGATTGCGCAGGAGGTCGAGCCAGAGCGGGAACACCGTGTCGAAGTCGCCCTTGAGGACGTCCATCGAGACGTTGCTCGAATCGGCGTCGGTGGAGGTCTCGAGCCGCGCCGCGCGCGCTTCGAGCAGCACGTCGAGCTCTTCGCCTTTGCGCGTGGTCGTGCCGCCGTTCCGCCAGGCCTGCCCGTAGATCGAGGCCAGTCCCGCCTTTGCGGCCGGGATGTTGCGCGCGCCGCCGCGGATGGTGGCGGAGCCTTCGATCAGCGGCAGCTCGTGATCTTCCTGAAGAAAGACGACCATGCCGTTGTCGAGCACGATCCGTTTCGGCTGCGGCATCGAGAATTTGCGCAGCGGCGGGGTTTTGATCTCAGTGTGCGTGGTGACCTGCGCGAATGCGCCCGTCGCCATCAGCAGTGCGACTGCAAGCGAGGTGAGTCTTCTCATTTCGCGGCTCCTTTCGCGACCGACTCCAGCTTGGCGACGGTGCGGTTTGCCGGGGTGAACGTGGCGTTGGCGACGCGCTTCAC
>DASVUA010000594.1:0-4126 GCA_036387295.1 Thermoanaerobaculia bacterium
AGTATCCGCCGGCGGTTTCACGCGTGTCATTAGAAGCATGACACGTCTCTGGCGCGGCAGCGCACCCTCACCGAGTCAAATCACGCCGGGGGTTCATCTCCTATCGCCTGTACTTTTTCGTAAAGTCGGTGGAGCGGATGATTCGGGCGGCGATCTCCGTTCGGGGCGTTCCGTTGCGGATGCGGCGGAAGAGGTCGTCGCGTTCGATTTCGCTGAAGGGGCGTTCGAGGAGGAGGGCGAAGGCCTGCGTCAGGAAGGTGGTGTCGTCGACGCAATCCTGGCCGTAGGCGATGCGGGCGGCGAGTTGCTCGAGGCGCAGGTCGCCGCGGGCGACGCGGGGCCATACCTCTTCCGGATCGACGCCGAGGCGGCCGAGGAGGGTGACGACTTTGTCGCGGTCGAGATGCGTGAGATCGACGCGCGTTTCACCGCGGCGCCAGAGGGTTTTGTCGTCGATGAGCGATGCGAGGCGCGGGAGTGTGACGAGAGGAAAATCGCGCTCGACGGACGGCACGGCGCCGGCGTCGTCGATGGAGATCGATTCGAACGACACCGCGAGCGCGCGATGGTCCGACGCGCGCGCGTCCAACGCGGCGGGCGCATGTGCGCGTGCGAATTCGAACGTGAGCGTGTTCCAGCCATCCAGCCAGAAATGCGCCGGAACTTCGATCGTCTGCTCCTCCCAACGCGATGCGAGGGTCAGCTCGCGCATCGCCTGTCCGTTCACCGACAACCGCACGCGCTGCGGCGGTAACGACGGATGGGTGAAGGGCAAGACGTTGATGCGCACGACGCGATCGCGTGCGCCGCTGCGAGGAACCGTCACGACAGCCCGCGTGCCGAGCGCCCAGCGGAACGCCTCACGCCCGCCGCCCTCGGGCAGGGCCCATCCTTCACCGAAGAACTGCTCTTCCCCCGCGCTCATGCGCAACGTGAACCCGCGCGCGCCGAGGGCCGCCGCGACGGCGCGCCGTTCGGCAGCGCCGCCGCGCTCGCGCAGAACGTCGCTCGCGGTCGCTGACGAATAGTGCACGCGCAGGTTTTCGAGCGTGCTCGCCGCGACCATCGGCAGGCCGCACATCCAGCGCCGCAACGGACTGTCGTCGTACCCGGCGCTCACGAGCCAGAGCGTTTCGGTCCGGCGAAAGCGCTCGACGAGCGCGACGTCGGTCGCGCCGATGAGACGCGCGGGATGCGGTTGCTGTTCGAGATACCAGCGCAACGAAACCTCGGACCATGGCTCCGCCGCGATCACGACGTCGCCCGGTTTTGCGTGACTTGCGATCGTCGACGCCACCGCGCGCCAGTCGAGCTTCAGAAACGGCTCGCGCCGCGCGGACGGCCACATCTGCGCGGCCGTGGCGATTGCGGTTGCGACAGCGAGCACGGTGGCCAGCGCATCGCGCCAGCGGCCGAACGGAGCGAACAGCAGCCGCGCGAGCGACGTCACGCCGATCCCTGCAAGCACGCAATAGCCGAACACCGCCGGCATCACGTAGCGCGCGGCGTAGAAATGATCGAGCGTTTTCAGCACGACGAGCGAGACGACCATCGGCAAGAGCGTCATGCCGAGCACGACGACCGCGTCGCGGCGCGCGCCGCGCAGGAGCGCGACCGCCCCGGCGATCGCAAAGAGCAGCATCGCCACCGCGGTGCGGCCGGAGATCGGATGACCGAGAGCGGAGACGGAGAACGTTCGCGCGAGCGAGGTCAGAAACTGCAGGTCGATGGCAGGAAAGCCGGGCCACTGCGCGTCGGCTACCGGACGCGCGCCGTAGACGAACCGGAACAGCGCGAGCGTCACGACGCAGCAGACGGCAACCGTTGCGTACCATCGACGCTCTTCAGGGAGCACGTACGCGCAGAGCGCCGCGACGAGAAATGCCGACACGATGATCGGCGCCGAAACACCAGACGTGTAGAGCATCGCGGTGAGGATCGCGATCGCGGCAAAGAGCGAGCGGGCGCGCAACAGCACGAGCATCAGCGCCGCCGCGAGAAAGGTCAGCAGCGCGTACGACCGCGCTTCCCTGCTGAAGTAGACGTGCAACGGCGAGACGGCGAGCAACAGCGCCGCGACTGCAGGCGCCGCGGCGGCGGTCTGCGTGCGCCGCACCACGAGCCACGCCAGGAGAACGGTGCCGATGCCGAGGAGCGCCGCGGCGGAACGTCCTGCACCTTCGCCCGTGCCGAGCACGCGCGTCGCGAGCTGCGTCAGGTAATAGAGCCCCGCGTGTTCCGCGTGCAGCGTTCCGAACCAGCGCCACCAGGGGAGCGCGGCGACGGACGCCGTGAGCTGCTGATGAAGGATCTCGTCGAGCCAGTAACTCGGCTCGCCCAGCGCATCGAGGCGAAGAAAGGCCGCCACCGCGAGCGCGGCGATGATGGCAGCCGCACTCGCGAGCCGGCGCAGCGTCACGGCGTCTTCGGAGTGACGACCCACCCCGACAGCACGCGCGCGCTTTCGTTGCCGCTCTTGTCGATCGCCGTCACGGCGTAGCGGTACGCGATGCCGCGATCGGTCCGCGCGTCGACAAAGTACGTCTCCGTCACCGTCGGTCCGAGCGGAATTGTCCCGGCGTCGCGGATCTGCGTCTCATGGCCGACCCCTTCCGTGCGATAGAGCCTGTAACCGGCGAGATCGGGCGCATCGACCGCGGTCCACACCAGGCGCACCGCGCTCGGCTCGACGAGCGTATCGAGCGATGCGGGTGCAGGCGGCGGCATGAGGTCTTTGAACGTCGCGCGGATCGGTGCCGAGACGGCGCTCTGGATGTTCGGCGTGCCGCTCATCGCGACCGCGCTGACGCGGTATTCGTGCTCGCCGTACGAGGGAACGTCGGTGTACGTGTTCCCCTTCACCGGCGCGTTGTTGATCGGCGTCGCAAACTCATCGAGCGCCGCGCCGGGCGCCGTGCGATAGATGTGATAGCCCTCGACGATCGGCGCTTCCTCGCCGCGCACCGAGGTTTTCGGCGTCTCCCACGCGATCACGATCCCGTCGGGCTGCGCCTTCGCGGTGAGGCCGGCGGGAGGTGTGGCGACCGGCAACGGCACGATCATCGCCAGATTCGAAACGTCGCTCCGTTCGTCTCCCCCTTCGGTCACCACCGCGTACGTGACCCGCACGGGACGGCCACTTCCGGAGCGAAACGGCGGCTTGTCGGTGAAGATGAGACGTGCTCCGGCGGTCGCGCTCGCCAGGTTGGCCTTTTCTATGCTGTCGACCCTCGTCGCGAGGCGCGTGAACTGCGCCCTCGGGAGTTCGGGCACTTTTGCAAAGAGGGCAACCGGCTGCGGCAACGTCGGATCGATGTCGCCGGGGAGAATCTGATTCGGATCGCGGCCGAGCGTCGCGGCCGGCAGTTCTTCGACGTAGCGCAGGATGTTGATGCGGTTGACGCTCGTCAGCGTCCGGCCCGCGGTCGTCAACGAAGGGTAGCTCCAGGAGAGGATCACCTGATCAGCACGCTGTGTTACAACGAGGTCGCTTGTCGCCCGCGGAATGACCGGGACGGGTGGGCGCGGATCGCCGCGCTTGCCGCAGGCGAGAACCAGAAGAACGAGCGCCGCGAGCGCTTTACGCATCATCGCGGCGGATTGTAGCGAGGTAAATCAACGAATGTGCGGAATCATTGGATATGTGGGCACCCGCGACGTGGTTCCGGTGCTGCTCGGCGGATTGAAGAAACTCGAGTACCGCGGCTATGACAGCGCCGGCGTGGCGGTCGTCAATGGAACGGGCGTCGACGTCGTGCGCGCCGAAGGGAAATTGTCGAACCTCGAGACCAAGCTCGGCGACGCGCCGTTGCGCGGCACGTTCGGCATGGGCCACACGCGCTGGGCGACGCACGGCAAGCCGAACGAGAACAACGCGCATCCGCATCGCGACTGCACGGGCAACGTCGTCGTGATTCACAACGGCATCATCGAGAACTTCCTCCCGCTCAAGCAGCGGCTCAAAGCGAACGGCCACGAGTTCAAGAGCGAGACGGACACCGAAGTCGTCGCGCACCTCATCGAGGAAAACCGGAAGGACGGCACGGCCTTCGTCGATGCGGTCAAAAAGTCCCTCAAGGAGCTCGAAGGGCATTACGCGCTCGTCATGATCGCGGCCGACGAGCCG
>DASVUA010000595.1:0-1913 GCA_036387295.1 Thermoanaerobaculia bacterium
GGCGGGAACGACGAACAGCGTGACCGGCTCGCCCTCCGGGACGGCAATGGTGGTCCGCCCATCCTGGTCCGTCATTGCACGCGACCAGAGCTTTGCGCCGGCGATGGCGAAGACGCGCGCCTGATCGACCGGATCGTTCTCCGCGTCGATGACGAGGATCGGAACCGCGCGGCCGGCGTCGAGGCGGACGTCGAGCTCGCGCAGACGCGTCGTCGCGTCGAGGTCGAACACGATCGGCGCCGGCTCGAGATGCGTGGGCGTGCTCGAGCGCACGGTGTGTGTGCCGTATTTGACGCCGGTGAAATCGAAGCGCCCTTCCGCATCCGACATCAAGCGGACGTGCTGTTCGTTTCCATCGGCGTTCGTCTGCAGCGCAACGGCGGCTCCGGCGATCGGCGCGCCGCTTTTCGCGTCGCGAACGATTCCGGTGATGCGGCCGTCCGGAATGTCGACTGCAAACCGGAGCGGCGAGGCTCCGTCGAGCGTCACGTTGTCGGTGAACGCGGTGGCGAGCGACGCGCCGCGGATGCTGTAGAGGTAATCGCCGCGCTGCCAGAGCGGGACGCGAAAGGTGCCGTCGGCGGCGAGTGGAATGGCCGCCTTCCAGCGAAATTCTTTGTGATTGAGAACGAGCCCGCCTGTGCCGAGGTCGACGCCGCCGAGCGTCACGTGTCCGGTGAGCTCGGCGGCGTCGATGTGGATCGTAATGCGGCGCAGATCGTTTCGGCCGACACCGACCTTCGTCGCGAACTGCTCGGTCTTCTGCGGACCACGGACGAGGATCTGGTAGACGCCCGATTCGAGTGCTTCGAAGCGGACGCGCCGCACGTCGGAGGGGAGAGTCTGATGTCCGACCTCTTTCCACTGATCGGACGCGTCGCGCACGAGGAGCTCGACGTCGAGCGGCTGTTTCGTGCCGCGGATGGTCGCCTCGATTGCGCCGCGCGGCGCGGCGGCCGGAGCGTCCGCCACGAGCATGGTCAGGAGGATGAGCAGTCCGGACATCGCGTAAGTCTCCCCGTCAGCGCGTGGCGCTCGGCGCGGCAGCCGAGGCGACGAGCGTCTGTTCGGCCGGCGTCTGCTGCGGGCCGTCGAGACGTTCGACCGTGGCGACCTGATACTCGGACGCGAGCGGCGTCAGCGACGCTTTCGCCCACGGGCCGCATGGCGAGCCGTCGAGCGTGCAGACCCCTTCGGCCGATTCGCATTGCGTCCAGCCGTTCTGCGTCGGCGAAGCGGGGTAACAGGTGGCGTATGAAAACCGGCAGATGTAGCAGTTGTCGGCCATTGCGGCCGGTGCGGCGAGGACGACGAGGGCGAGCACCACGAACAGCGCATTCCGTTTCATCGGGAACCTCCTTTTGATGATCGGAATGTTGCGCGCATGCATCGCATAAATCACGAAAGAAGTCGATATGGCGAGACGGCTGCGCTGCACAAACGTGAGGCACTGCCGGCCGGGCGCCGCGTGCACGCCGCACTGCAATGCCGCGCCGCGATCTCCTACAATCGTGCCCCACGCATGATCATCCGCACCATCACTTCGCATGACATCGACGCGGCGTTGCCGGCCTTCGTCGAGCTGCTCGCGGACTCGGTCGCGTCGGGGGCCTCGATCGGCTTCCTTCCGCCGCTCGACACGAGCGCCGCGCTCGATTTCTGGCGCGGGGTGTCGGCCGAACTCGCGGCCCGTACGCGCATCGTGCTCGTGGCGGAAGTCGATGGCCAGCTTGCCGGCGCCGCGCATCTGGCGCTGGTGACGAAGCCGAATGCATTACATCGCGCCGAGGTGCAGAAGCTGCTCGTGCACACGCGGCACCGCGGGCGAGGGATCGCGCGCCGCCTCATGCAGGCCCTCGAAGCGGAAGCGCTGGCGAACGGCCGGACGTTGCTGGTGCTCGACACGGTGAAAG
>DASVUA010000596.1:0-3347 GCA_036387295.1 Thermoanaerobaculia bacterium
AGAAGCGGATGCGTTGCGGCGTTTCGGCGGCCGGCGAAAACGTGGTGACGCCGAGCTGTTCGACGCGCACCGGCGCGCCGAACGAGAAGACGAGCGTCTGGTTCGCGTCTTCCGGCGGCGAGGTCCAGCGCGTGGTGCTCATGCTGTCGATCGCGTGCAGGGCCGACGCTTCGAGATCGAGCTCGCCGCTGCGCAACAAGACCGCGGCACCGCTGGCGATGTTCAGCAGGTTGTCTGCATCGGTGTCGGCGTAGCGTTTCGACGCCGCGGTCGCCTGCTCCTCGGCCGAAGTCGTGGCCGCCGGCTCCGGCGCCCGATTGCACGCCGCGGCGACGAGGAGCAGGGCGGCGGCGCGGCGAATCACGGGCGGTAGTCGCGGCGGTCGACGACGATCTTCGTCACGTCCGCGATTCTCAAGGCAGCGCCGCCGACTTTGCGCAGCAGCGACATGCGGTTGGCGCGGACGCGCGCGTCTTCGACGTTCACCATCACGTCTTTGAAGAACGTTTCGAGCTCCGGCGCCATCGCCGCGAACGATTCGAGCGCCGCGCCGTACTGCCGCCCGGACGCGAGCTCGTCGATCTGCGCCGTCACCGAATCGGCAAGCTCGGCGAGCCTGCGCTCGGTGTCGTGCTCGAGGCGGGAAGGGTCGACCGCGGTCGAGGTGTGGCCGGCGGTGATGTTGGCGATGCGTTTTGCGGAATCGAGGATCGAGAGAAAGTTCGACTCGTCGCGCATCGACTTCACGGCCTGCACGCGATCGACGAGATCGGTGAGCGAGGAGGCCCACCCCGATTCCATCGCTGCCGCGATCTCGTCGTACGCGAACTGCCACGCCGAGGCTTCGAGGATGGTGCGCACACGCTCGGCGATGAATGCGAGGAGATCGTTCTTCAGCGCGGCGTCGTCGACGCCGTGCGCCGCCATGGCGATGTCGATCAGGCGGTCGACGCCGATCTTCACTTCGCGTTTGTCGCGATTAAGGAGAATCTGCACGATGCCTTGTGCGGCGCGGCGCAATGCGAACGGATCTTTCGAGCCGGTCGGGCGGATGCCGACGCGGAAGAATCCGACCAGCGTGTCGACGCGGTCCGCGATCGAGAGCACCGCGCCGATGCGCGTGCGCGGCAGCGGATCGTCGAGATTCGCCGGAAGGTACTGATCGTAAATCGCCTGCCACACGCTCTCCGGCAGGCCTTCTTCACGCGCGTAGATGCCGCCCACTTTCCCCTGCAGCTCGGTGAACTCTTTCACCATCTCGGTGACGAGGTCGCATTTCGAGAGCTGCGCTGCCTCGGCTGCTTCGGGCTCGCCGGTGAGCTGCTCGACGATCGTGCGGATCCGTTTCGTCTTGGCGAGGTAGTCGCCGAGCTTCTCGTGAAACTGCAGATGCGTGAGCTGTTCTTCGCGCTCGCTCAGCTTCTTTTTGCGGTCGGTCTCGTAGAAGAACTGCGCGTCGGCGAACCGTGCGTTGGTGACGAACGAGTTGCCGTACGCCGCGTGTCCTTCCGGATCGCCCTCGTTATCGAGAACGGCCAGAAACGAGTTCGTGAGGCGACCGTCGCGCAGCCGGATCGGGAGCTGTTTCTGGTGCACGCGCATCACGGTGACGAGCACTTCTTCCGGCAGGGCCAGGTAGTCGGGACGGAACTCCGCGCGCACGACGCCGGGATACTCGGTGAGGAACTGCCACTGCGACCAGATCGAGACGTCGTCGGACGGCACGCCGTCGACCTCTTTCGCGAGCAGCAGCGCACGCTGCGCCATGATGTCGCGGCGGCGGCGCGCGTCGACCACCACGCGCGCGAGCTCGAGCTTCGACACGTATTCGCGGTACGAGCTGACGTTGAACGATTCGCGGCCGAGCGTGCGGTGCCCTGTCGTCCGCACGCCGGATGAGATGCCGAAGACATGCAGCGGCAGATGCTCCCCGTCGAACACGGAGATCACGGAATGCACCGGCCGGATGTACAGATGTTCGCCGTTGCCCCAGCGCATCATCTTCGGCCAGCGAATCCCTTCGATCAGTTCGGGGATGCGCTCCTGGAGACTGGTCGTGGTGTCGCGCCCGGCGATCCGCTTCCGCACGAGCACGTAGGCGTCGCCGGAGTCGATGACGGCGTCGAGTGTGGCGTTCTGCTTTTTGAGGAAGCCGAGCAGCGCGGGTGTGGGCTTGCCGTCGGCGTCGTAGGCCGCCTTCTTCGGAGGACCTTTCACTTCCTGCGCGCGGTCTTCATCGCGCAGGCGCAGGTTCTCGAGCTGAAAGGCGATGCGGCGCGAGGTCGATTCGACGATGCTGCACGAACCTCCGAGCTCGGCCGCGACGACGCCGAGGCGCTCGCGCAGCGTAGCGAGGGCGTTGTCGAGCATCCACGCCGGGATCTCTTCGGTCAGCAGTTCGAAAAAGTATTCAGCCATTGCTCTTCAGAAGCGGGAAGCCGAGCTCCCGCCGCGCCTCGAGATAACCGGCCGCGCAGCGGACGGCGAGATCGCGCACGCGTTTGATCACGCCGACGCGCTCGGTCACCGACACCGCGCCGCGCGCGTCGAGCGTGTTGAACACGTGCGAGCACTTGAGAGTCCAGTCGTACGCGGGAAGCACGAGTTTCGCGTCGAGACAGCGGCGCGCTTCGCCTTCGTACGCGTCGAAGAGCTTCCAGTGCAGATCGACGTCGGCGACTTCGAAGTAGTACGTCGAGAACTCGAACTCGTCCTGCTTGCGCACCGAGCCGTACGGCACGCCGGGGGTCCACTCGATGTCGAACACGGAGGACTCGTGCGCGAGGAACATCGTGAGGCGCTCGAGTCCGTACGTGATCTCGGCCGAAATCGGCGCGAGGTCGATGCCGCCGGCCTGCTGGAAGTAGGTGAACTGCGTCACTTCCATCCCGTCGAGAAGGATCTGCCACCCGACGCCCCACGCGCCGAGGGTGGGCGACTCCCAGTTGTCTTCCTCGAAGCGGATGTCGTGCTTTGTCAGATCGAGGCCGATCGCGCGCAGCGAGTCGAGATAGAGCTCCTGCACTTCGAGCGGCGACGGTTTGAGGATCACCTGAAACTGATAGTGCTTGCCGAGGCGGAACGGGTTATCGCCGTAACGCCCGTCGGCCGGGCGACGCGAAGGTTGCACGTACGCCACGTTCCACGGCTCGGGGCCGAGGACACGGAGGTAGGTGGCGGGATGCATCGTCCCCGCGCCGACCTCGAGATCGAGTGGCGTTTCGAGAATGCAGCCCCGTTCGGCCCAGAAGGTCTGGAGCTTGAGAATCAGTGACTGGAAGGTCACCCGCGACATAGGGCGCGCATTCTAGACCGGATCGGCAGGAAGTGAGATTCCTGAGCATCTG
>DASVUA010000597.1:0-3914 GCA_036387295.1 Thermoanaerobaculia bacterium
CGCTCCGTCACCGCCGCCTGCAGTGCGCACGCGAAAACGAGCGATAACAACATGGCCGCGAATCTACTTCGGCGCACCGGTCCTGAACTCCTCATCTGTCACCTAGCGTTTGCGGGACAGGTCAACTCAACGCTGCACCTGACGCTGCACGCCGTGGGACGGGCTGCGCCAGATTACACCGAATAGCCCGCGATGCCGATCGCCCGCTGCACCAGCCGCAGAGCTTCGAACTCTTCAGCATCTCGCGTCCTGGTCTTCAAGTACTTCAGGAGAACATGCCTAAGGATCTCGCTTTCCGCATCGGAGCTCTGCACTTCCGCCGTGATGGGCGTGAATGTTTCGCCAATGGGAATGCCCAGGAAAGTAGTGGGGTGCCGGTAGGTCGAGAAGATAATCGGCCGGCCATCGGCGTCAAACACTCTAAAAGATCCCGCCGCGACATCAATTGGCTCTGCATAGCGCATCAACGTCGAGATGTCTCTAAAGAACAAAATGTCGTCAGCGTCCAGAAGGATAACCGGATCGTCGATATGCATCAGAAACGTTTCCACCATGGTTTCCCTGGCGCCGGCCGATCCCACGGGCAATGTCGTCCGAGAACTCCCTCCGTCTCCTGGATAGTACCGGAACGTCCGGGTCTGGCCGCAGGACAGATTCACGGCGTTGCTGCAGACGTCGGCGAGACGTCCGCCGGCGTCGTAGGTGTACTGCGTCGACACGCGAGTTCCGCCGACGCTTTGCGCCGGTTCCGTCACGCTCGCGAGCCGTCCCTGCCCGTCGTATGTTTCCGTCGTCGCGGCGTCACTCAGCGTCACCGAGTCGACGTCACTACCGGTTCTCACTTTGGCGACCTGAGTACGGCTTGAGACGCCTGAGTAGGTGTAACGCAACGCATCGGCGTCGAGCTGCCCCGGCAGGAACCATGATCGGACGGCCAACAGCGTCATAACTGGAGACCGTCGCATCGTTCGCGCCGCAGGCTGTTCGATCTTGATGCGAGGCAACGATGTCGTGCTCGTTGCTGCGGGACGCCACGCGACCGCCGCGAGCCTCCTGCTGAGCGAAGTCATCTCCACAAGCGTCGTGCTCTCCGTCAACACCGCTCGATCGCGGTGCCCTCCGCCTCCACACCGTCCCGGCGGCCTGCTGGTGCGCTATAACGTCCCCCGCCCGGTCACATTCCGCTTCGCGCGCGTGCGAACGCCGTGACGGCGGCGTGGTGGCGGGATGGGAGGCTAATAACCTCCTACGGCGCCTGCGCTGTGGGATGATCGATCGTGGTCTCTATGATGTGGACGATGTAGAGCTTGTCTAGATGGCTAATGCCAGAAATGCACCACACTCGTTTGAGGCCAGTTATCGGGGTTGGTTCGTGGAGGTCCAAGCGGTCGACAGGAATCCGCTCAGTACCGTCGCGACTGTTCCAATGGCGGACCGCATCAACCAGAGTGGCGGCTTCGACCTGCTCGAGACTTGTCGTCCCGTCACACTCCGCGACGAATGTATACAGACTCGGAAAAGACGTCATCGCGTTTCACCCGTGCATGTGCTCGGAAGCCTCAATTGGCCTGCAGCCCGCCGCAACTCCTTTCCTTCTCGTCGATTGCTTTGTGGGTATCAAGCGTCTTCTTTGGCGTCGACTTCAGGTCCTTCAGTTCGTCGCGAAGCTTGTTCACTTGCTGCTGACCGTGCTCGCGAGCGTCGCGGCTCACCTTGCGGTCGGTCCGCCCACCACCGCCCTTGCTGGACATTTGGGCGGTCGCCTGACTGATCTTGGTACCAACCTGACCAATCCGAGCACCAGTCTCCAACGCCTGGTGCCGCTCACAGCCATGACTCCACCACGATCGCGGTGCCCTCCGCCTCCACATGGAGCCCGGCTGTTTGTGCCGCCATTTGAAAAATCCGGCCCCAGTTCTGCCTACCGCCCGTCGTCGTTTCCCGCTGCACTCGCGATCCTCTCCAGCTCTTTGTGAACTCGATCGTGTGCGGTGCGTAAATCACTCCACGCCTGACTGCGATGCACCACTTGCTTCGCGTCGCCGAGCGACAGATCCGCGATGTGGGAAAGAGATCGTATCGAATCGAGAATCGATAGGCCATCGGCACGCCACCTGGCGAGGACGTCTTCGACCGTCTGTCCGGCTTCAAGCCACGCACGACCTGCAGATTCGGCCTTCTCTGCTGCGGTCACTTAGCCCCCTTCGTGAGATCAAGGACGATGCGGACCTGCTTACGACGAGATTTGCCAACGTTCCCGACTTCATTGGGTACACGGCCACTCTTTCAGCGCCAAAACGGTACCTTCACTGCTCGCATTCTAGAGAATTCCGACTGGCGGGCTCAGAATGGCATTCGCAACCTGAGTCGCCTCATTGAGATTGAGATCGCCCACGAGACGAGCGCGGGGAATGCCGTAACGCTGTCCGGGCCGGCGACTCGTCTCAAGTCTAACGGTTCGGGCGTCGGCATCGAAGACCGCAAACGCGCCAGCGGCGACGTCAATCGGTTCCACGTACCGAAGCAACGACGTCATGTCTCAACAGAAACGAACATCGTCACCATCGACGAGTGTAAAACGGGGCTCTTGCCGTCATCAGAATCGGCTCCGCGACGGCTTGCCCGGAGCTGGTGGATCCCGCGACGATGCCGTCCGATACCTCCGCCGGCTCCCGGGTACCGGCGGTGATCGTGCGGGTATCTCCCAACGGGATGATTCGTTCTGTTACCCCATGGCGCGATTCCCAGGTTTCGGCCAAACATGAAGTCGTAACCGCGTGTATAGCCCATCCGATTGTACGCGTATGCATCAATGGCACCGGCAACGGCCTGCGGGGGCCAACACTGTTCGCGACTGACAGACCGACAAGCTACTGAACGTCGGTGAAGAAGCCACTTGTCCAGTTGTCTTCGTCAATGACATACACGTCGATTGAAAACCCGTCGAGAACATCTCGAAAGCCCTCGAGACGCCCAGCCCTCGCGACAGCGGCCTCGGCAAGTGGCCTGGAGGAGTAAACCCCAATCAGTTTCACGCTCTCCGGAGCCGTCGCCGAATTCATGAACGTGGTGCACCAAAAAGACTTGCTTCACGACCCACTTACCTCCCGTTCCTGCAACGGCACGGCCGCTTAAGAAGCGCCTTGCGGGCCCGCCCAACGAAGAGGGATCAACCAAATCAGACGCTACCGGTCCACGGTCTCAATAACGTGGACGATGTAAAGCGTATCTAACTCGTCCAGTCCCGAGAAACACCAGACACCACGCAGTCCGTCTAAAGGCGTCGGCGGATCGCCTTCGAGGCGATCGGCGCTCAGGCGCAGGTGTCCCGGCGCTTCGTTCCATGCGCGCACCGCTTCCTCGAGAGTCGAACCGGTCACCTGCTCGAGATCCGTCGCTCCGTCGTGCTCTGCGATAAACGTAAACAACCTGCGTTCCCGCCTCATCTCTGTTTCACACGCGCATGTTCTTCAGATGCTTTCAGTCGATCCATCGCACGCTTCAGTTCACGCTCTTTCGCGGCAATGGTTTCTTAACGTCAGTGTCTTATTCGTCGTAGCCTTCAGCTTCTGAAGCTCGCCGCGAAGATCGAACGGCGCGCGATCGAGTCTCATCATTTCACCCCCGCACGAAGCGCGGTCAGCACCGACCGGAGCACCGGTTGCCCGACCGTCGGCGTCGATTGGAAGACAACGTCCGGCAGGAACAGATTCGCGCGTGCCTCGTTAAGCGGTTGCGGCGAAACGCGAGTTTGATTTGGAGTGCGGCGACGACAGCAGACGGTCTCAAAACTCACGAGCGCGGATAGTCGCGTATGAGTGACTTGTCGCAAAGGCGCGTGATCCCGAACCATTCCGAACGCTGTTCGCGCGCGACTCGGCGTTTCACGCCGTTGATGCGGCGAGGATCCGCCG
>DASVUA010000598.1:0-8370 GCA_036387295.1 Thermoanaerobaculia bacterium
TCATGGATGCGTTGAAGCCAGCGGGGCGGATGTTTCGGCAGAGCGTCCTCGCGATGGAGTGCGGCGAGGATGTGGAGCATGAGCGCTTCGACCGCGAGCGGCGACACGTCATCGACGCTCCGCATCTCGGAGCGGATCTCGCGCAGGATCCGGCGTGGGTTCGGCGCGGTGGTGTGTACGGTCTCATCGAGGCGGATGCCCGCTTCCCGGCCGCGCAGGAGAAGCGACTCCGGCACCGCTACCAGAAACGCTTCACCACCGCCGGCACCGTAATGATCCGCGTGCCGCGCCCCCGGCGGCGAGAAGACGACGGTGCCGGCGGCGCAGTCGACTCGTCCATTGCGCGCAACCTCTGTGTGGCCGCCACGCAGAACGAGATAGACGGTGGCCGCGGAGTGCTCGTGCTCCGCAATGCGGTAGCCCGCCGGAAACGAATTCTGGATTCCGCGATAGGCGCCGATCTGCGCCGACCAGACATGGTGAGCGCGCGCCTCAGAGTCATCGATCGCGTCGCTCCCGGGCATGGCCGGCGAGTATAGCGCGCGGTCTGACGGCTGATTTCGTTGGTTGCGACTGCACGCGCATCGACCGTCAACGACGGAGCGCGAGGGGATGGATCGAAGGCCGCGGCGCGGCGTATTCTCGTGACGTGGCGAGAACCAGCGGCGGCGCACCTGCGAGCGTCATCCCGTTTCGTGACGCGCGCAACGGGATCGCCGTTGCCGCGCTGGATCAAGCCGTCGTGCACGCATCGAGTGCCGGCCTCGGGTCGCGCGGGGTCGGAACCGAGATCGGCTTCAATCCGCCGTGGGAGACGAACGACCTCACGATCCCCTCGCACTACATCGCGATGAACACCGGCAGTGTGACGCTGCGGTTCGAGCGTCGCGGCGTTCGCGGGATGGAATCCGTCTCACTCGCACCAGGCCAGTTCTGGCTGCAGCCCGCTGGCGAGCCGTTCTCACACCAGGTCCGTGATTCCGCGGAGTACGGCGCGGTGGCGCTCGACCTCGACCGCGTCGCGAGGACAATCCGGGCGCCGCTCATGTTCGCGCCGGCATACGGCGTACACGATCCGGTCTTGAACCATCTCGCACAGGCACTCTTGGCGGAGACGTACGACCGGAATCCCGGCGGCCCGCTGCTCGCGGAAGGCATCGCGACGGCGATGATCGCGCATCTCGCCCGCAGGTTCGGCACTGCAGAGCGTCCGGAACGCGGCGGACTCCCCGCGGCCACGCGTCGCCGGGTCCTCGAGTACATTGACGCGCACCTCGGCGAGTCGATCACGCTCGCGGAGCTCGCCGGCGTCGCCGGTCTGACGCTCCATCACTTTGCGCGCGAGTTCAAACATGCGGTCGGCGCGCCGCCCCACGAGTACGTCATGGCTCGGCGCGTCGACCGCGCAAAACAGATGCTGCGCTTCGGAGGCATGGCGCTCGCGGACGTCACGCTCGCAAACGGCTTCTCGGATCAGGCGCACTTCACGCGCGTGTTTCGGAAGCGCGTCGGCCTCACGCCCGGCGCGTATGCGCGGGCGCGGCAGTGATCTAGCGAGTGCCCTGCTCCCATTTCATCTCGAATGTGACCGCCGTCAGCTTCCATGCGGCCGCATCGCGAACGAAGCGGAACAGATACTCACCCCCGCAGGTCCATCGCACGTCCGAGCCATTCTCGGTTCGCACGTGTGTCGCCTGCCCCTGGAACCGTGCGATCGCCGACGTGCCGTCGATCTGCACGTCGGCCGGCGCGAATGTGTGGTGCGTGGCGTTGTAGCGGCCGAGACCATCTTTCCACCCGGCGATCAGTGCGTCGGCCGCCATTCGCGCCGGCGAGCCGCCGCCGACCGACGTGTAGTCGACCTCGACGTTTTCGGAGAACAGTGTCCGGAGCGCACTCCAGTCGCGGGCATCGGCACGCCGCGCGACTTCCTGCACGATCCATTTCGGGCCGTCCGGACCGCTTTGCGCCGCGCCGGGAAACCCGTTGAGGAGCGTGTACGGGTCGAAGTACTCGTAGTAATGCGCGAGTTTCCCCTCGTCGTTGTACCGGAACACGCCGACATAGCGGTTGTCGTAGCGGCCACCACTCTTGAGTGCGATGCTTCCTCCGAACTGTGCGACGACGACGCGAGGATCGTCTGTCGCGGCGATCATCTGGACGGGGAAGCGCATGCTCTCGAACGCCGCGGGGAGCGGCCCATACTGCCGCTCGATCGCGGCGCGGCCGTCGAGCCGCTGCGGAAACCCGGCCGGCGCATAGGGCATCTCCTGCACCCCATTCTCGGCCCACACCTCGAGGAAGCGCGGAATGTCGGCCGCTTCGAGCGCGGCGAAGAACTCTCGCGTCGCGGCAACCGATCGTGCTGCGACGTCTTCACGCCGCGCGCCGCCGAGCGTCTCCCGGAAATGTGCAGCGACGGCATCGGCCGCGCGCGTGATGTACGGCTCGGTGTCGTAGAACTGCGTGTGCTCGCCCTGCAGCCAGACGAGCTCTTTCGCTCCCTTCGCGTTCGCGAAGAATTTGCGCGCGTTGTCGGGCAGCGCGGAGTTGTCGCTGTGCACGACCATGAGCGGCTGCGTGATGTTCGTGCCGGCGGCGACGCCGTCGAAGTCGAGCCATTCCTCCCATCCCATCACCGCATAGCGGTTCGTCCACTGCGGGATGGCGCCGCGATGGGCGCTGTCGGCGTAATAGAAGTTCGGATCCGGAAAGTACATCGCCGCAGCCTTGTCGGAAACGCTCGCCGCGGGGACATACTCGACTGTCTTGTCTTTCTCATACGCCTCGGCGGCCGCTTTGCCGGCGCGGCGCCGGCGCGCGATCTCGTCCGCGCCGAAGAGCGCCGTGATCGACGGAACGTCGTGCACCCACGCCGCGACCGTGGCGATCGACTTGATGTTCGGATCGTCAGCGGCGGCAGCGACATAGCCGACGCCGAAACAGACCGCGAGCACGCCGATGCGGTCACGATCCACTTCCGGGCGCGTTGCGAGAAAACGAACGGCGTTGTGGATGTCGGCGACTTTCGCGCGCGGCGACTCGTACTCGCGCGGCTCGCCCCCGCTTTCACCCCAGTGACGGAAGTCGAACGCGAAGGCGTTGAAGCCGCGCGCCGTGAGCTTCCTCGCATAGTTGTACGCCACCTGTTCCTTCACGTTCAGCCACGGTCCCACGACGAGAACCGTCGGCCGCGGCTCAGGCGACGCGGCGGCGAGAAAGAGCGTTCCTTTCATCGGAACGCCTTCACTTGAAAAAGTAACGGACACTCGGGACTCCGGCATGCGTTTCTCCTTTGCGAAACTCGTAGTCGCGAAGACGAACATCAGCACGGCGAGACCAGTCAGCGTTTTCCTGTCCAAAGTCGGCTTCACGGTTTTCATGCGCCCAATATGGCGCGCCCGCCCCGCCCCGCGATTGCACATCCTTGCCGTCGTTGAACGTTCTTGCTGTGAACCGGGAGCGAGATGCTCGACCTTGTGTTGCAGCACGCGCTGATCTCGAAGCCGAGCGCGCCGGGGGCGATCTTTTCGCCTGAAAACGAAAAACCCTCTGTTTCCAGAGGGTTCGTTGATTTCGATTGGTTGCGGGGACAGGATTTGAACCTGCGACCTTTGGGTTATGAGCCCAACGAGCTACCAGACTGCTCCACCCCGCGACATTCGCTTTCTGCGAAGCGGCGGCGATTATCGCGGCCGGCTTACTTCGCGTCAAGGACCTTGCACAACTCCGCACCTCTCACTTCTATTTCCGATGCGGGATCAAAGATCCGGTGATGTGTGCGGCTCGTTCGGAAAGGAGGAAGGCGATCGTTTCTGCGACTTCCTCGGGAGGCACGAGTTTCGACGCGTCGCCGTCTCGCAGCATGGCGGGCGTGGCCATCGCGTCAGGGAGGACGGCGTTGGCGGTGATGCCGCTGCCGCGCTGTTCCTCCGCCACGGTCTGGATCAGCATGTTGAGCGCCGACTTGGCCACGGTGTAGGCGGCCGATCCGGGCGCCGGCGTGAGCGAGGCGATCGAGCTGACAGCGACGATGCGGCCGGGACGGGTGAGGTGCGCGAGTGATTCGCGGATCGCCAGAAAGGCGCCGGTGAGATTCAGCGCGAGCATGCGCGACCACGTTTCGAGCGACGTCTCGCTGGCCGTGCCGCCGCTCCAGGCGCCGACCAGATGGACGAGGGCGTAATGCGAACCGAGCTCCGCGAAGGCCTTTCGCATCGATTCTTCATCCGTCACGTCGATCCTGGCCCGGTCGAGCACGATGCAGCGGTAGCTTCGGGAAAGCCGCTCGACGACCGCGCCGCCGAGGCCTCCGGCGCCGCCGGTGATGGCAACGGTTTGCATCGGGCGAGCGTACTCCAAGTGACGCTTGGCCCGGATCTTTCTTGAGGCCGCCTCCGGATGACTCGATTCTCGGTGCTGTTCCCGTTCCCTTTGCTGATTGCCCTGCTCTTCGCTGCCGCCGCTGCAGACGCGGCGACGCTCCCCGGGTTTCGTGTCGAGACGCTGGCCCGGACGCCGGGCTTCGTCAGCTCGGTCGTGACCGATTCGAACGGGACGATTTATTTTTCGACCACCAACGGCTGGATCTACCGGGTGGACGGCAACGTGGCGACCAAAGTCGCCGCGCTTCCGACGCACGCGGGCGGCAATGGCGGCCTTCTCGGCATGGCGCTCATCGACGACCAGACCGCGGCCGTTCACTACACGACGTGGAATGACGAGACAGGCGAGCAGGCGAAGGTGCTGGACGACGTCATCTCGCGCGTCGACCTTCGCAACGGCGCGGAGACGGTGCTGCATGCGTTCGCGTGTGACATCGAGAACCGGCTGCGCGGCGCTTCGTCCGAGCATCACGGCGGCAACCTGATCGTCGCTCCCGACGGCTCGATTTATGTCGGTATCGGTGAGTACGGCGCGTACGTGATCGCACAGAAGCCGGAGTGGAACGCCGGCAAGATCTGGAAGATCGATCCGCGCGGCAACGCCACGCAGTGGGCGCTGGGCATGCGCAATCCATTCGATCTGGCGTGGGATCCGGAGAACGAGTGGATCGTCGCGACGGACAACGGTTCCGAGGGCGGCGATGAGATCCACGTGATCCCCGAGGGAAGCAACTGCGGCTGGCCGTACACGTACGGCAATCAGCCGCCCGTAGCCGACACGGTCGCGCCGGCCTATGTGTTCGCGAACACCGTCGCACCGACCGGTCTGCAGCGGCTCAACGCGCACAACCCGATCCTCAATGATGGATATCTCGTCGGCGCGTTCGTGACGCGCGCGCTGTACTTCATGCCTCGCACATTCGGTGAGGCGATCCCGGTCGTGGAAGGGTTCAGCGAATTCGTCATCGACGTGACGCAGAGCTCGACGGGTGACGTGATCTTCGCCACGGCGATGGGGGCGACGTCGTCGATCCACCGGTTGCGTCCGCCGTTGCGCGGCGACTGCAACGGCGACGGATTTACGGATACGCGCGACGTGCTGCCGCTCGTGAGCGAGCTCGAGGATGGGAATCCGCAGGAGCGTGTGCGCGCGCAGCAGGGCGCGCACCGGAGCTCCTGGGGATGCGACGCGAATGCAGACGGAGTGATCGATACGCGCGACGTGAATGCGTTGCGCTCGCTGATCGGCAGCGGCCGGCGGCGCGCGGTGCGTTCGCGCTGAAAGCGGGACGTTCCGTCCGTCGCGGAGGTCACCTAACCCGCGAATCGGCAGCGGGTTAGGGAGAAATCCCGGCACCGACGCTGCAATGGCTCAGGCCGAAGTTATTTGAAGGAGGCATCAATGAATCGACCAGCGCATTACGCTGCGCGCCCGGTGATCGCGCTCATGATCGCCCTGTCGCTCACGGCCGGAGTGGCCGAGGCGCAGACGAAGATCAACTCAGGCTGGAACATGTTCAGCCCGCAGCAGGACGTCGAAATCGGACAGCAGTCGGCAGCCGAAGCAGAACAGCAGATGCCGATTCTGAACGACGCCACTGTCAACGATTACATCAACCGCATCGGCCAGAAGCTCGCGGCAAACGCGGGTGGCCCTCAGTTTCAGTACCGCTTCCGCGTGGTGAACGCCTCGGACATCAACGCGTTCGCACTCCCCGGCGGCTTCATCTACATCAACCGCGGCATCATCGAAAACGCCCGCAACGAAGGCGAGATCGCCGGCGTCGTGGCTCACGAGATCGCGCACTCCGCGCTCCGTCACGGTACGCACCAGGCATCGAAGGCGTACGCCGCTCAGGCTGGTCTGCAGATTCTCGGCGGCCTCCTCGGCGGGAAGGTCGGGAACAACACCGCGCAGATCCTCAATACGGTCGGCGGCGTCGGACTCAACGCGCTGTTCCTGAAGTTCAGCCGTGAGCTCGAGACGCAGGCAGACGTCCGCGGCGCGCAGATCCTCGCCGCGAGCGGTTACTCGCCGAACGACATGGTGAGCTTCTTTGACCAGCTCGCGAAGGTCGACAAGTCGCGCAAGACGACGTGGCTTTCGCATCACCCCGCGCCGCCGGACCGTCAGGCGCGCATCCGGAAGGAAGGGGAGATGCTTCGCGTCTCGCCGAACCCGACCACGAACGCCCAGCAGCTCGCCTCGATCAAAACGCAGCTTCGCCGTCACGGCAACGCGCCGACGATGCAGCAGATCGCACAGGGCGCGCGTCCGAGTGGCTCGTCCAACCCGCCGCAGACCAGCAGCGCGGGCGTCGGGTCGATCGGCAACGTGCCGGCGCCGTCGAGCTCGTGGCGCACGTTCTCGAATCGCAGCGGTGCTTACCAGATTGCGTATCCGTCGAACTGGCGTGTGTATGAGAACGATGGCTTCGGCGTCACGATCGCACCCGAAGGTGGGCTCGGAAACGTTGGAAACAAGACAGAGATCGTCTACGGCATCATGGTCAATCACTACGATCCGTTCGGAAACACGCCGCGCTCGTACCTGCGCGGCGGCAGCAACAGCGGCGCGCCGAGTCGCTCGGTGACGCTGCAGGATGCGACCAACGACCTCATCGCGCAGGTTCGTCAGGGCAGCCCGCATCTCTCGGTGATCAAAGGCTCGGGCCAGCAGCTGAAGCTCGACGGCAAGACGGCGATGGCAGCCAGCCTGCGCGGACGCAACCCGAACACGCGTCTCGACGAGCGCGTGACGCTCGTGACGCGCGCGCTGCCGGACGGCCATCTGATCTACATGGTGTTCGTGACGCCGGAGCAGGAAGCTCAGCGTTACAGCAACGTGCTGAATCAGGTCGTCCAGTCGATCGACGTGAACGACACGCACGCGCATTGAGCTGAATCGGAACTACGGAAGTGCGGAACGCGGAACGTGCTCATCAGCGCGTTCCGCGTTCTGTTCCGGGGGCGGGATGACGCGCTGTAAATCGGCGGTTATGATCCGCGAAATGGGAGGATTCTCAGATGTACGATGAAATGATCGTTGCGCCGATGCGGCAGGAGCTGACACGGCTCGGGATTCAGGAGACGCGGACGGCGGCTGATGTCGACGCGGTTCTCGGCGAGAAAAAAGGAACGGTGCTCGTCGTCGTCAATTCCGTTTGCGGTTGCGCGGCCGGCATGGCGCGTCCCGCGGTTGCGATGGCACTCGACCACGAGGTGCGGCCGGAGAAGATGATCACGGTGTTCGCCGGCAATGACCGTGAGGCGACGCAGCGTGCGCGCGAGTACTTTGTGGGATTCCGTCCCTCCTCGCCGTCGATCGCGCTGTTGAAGGACGGGCAGGTGGTGAAGATGTTCGAGCGCTGGCAGATCGAGGGGCGTCAGGCCCACGACATCGCGGCCGAGCTCACCGCCGCGTTCGACCAGCACTGCGCGCAGACGGCCTCGGTTCAGTAAAACAAAGTTCGCTTCAAAGTACGAGACGGCGGGCTTCGCGGCCCGCCGTTTTTCTTTTGGTTCGTTCGCCGCGCAAGGCACAGCACTCGCAGACGTGCCCGCCATGACCACATTCGAGGACCGCATTCGCCGCATGGCCCGCGAGGCGATGAAGGAAGTCGGACGCGACGAGAGCGAGATCGACGACGTCGTCGAGCCGCCGGGCGCCGACTACTGCGTCATCACCTTCGTCGATCCCGAGCTGAAACCGATCGAGATCCCCAAGCCCCTCGGCGCCGGCGACTCCCAGGAGCTGGACGAGATCCGCAGAGCCCTGCAGTACCGGTTCGGAATGTAGGAATCCGCGCGTCCGGAACGTTCTCGTGGAGCGGCGGGCTACAGCCCGCCGACGTTTCTATTGCTCGGCGGGCTAAAGCCCGCCGCTCCACTAAACAAGAATCGAACGACTCGCAGGAGCTGGGATCCGGAGAGCCGCGCCTCTAATCTCTTGTGGAGCGGCGGGCTCTTAGCCCGCCGACGTCTC
>DASVUA010000599.1:0-4272 GCA_036387295.1 Thermoanaerobaculia bacterium
GCGACCGGCAGGAGCCGCGATCCGCGGCATTCGGCGCCCGGCCCGGTGAGCCATGCGCGCACGGGCTCCGGCCCCTGCAGCCAGAGCGTGTACGGCGGCATCGAGAACGCCGCGTCGTGACGGAGCAGCGAGACGAGCCCATCGACGTCGTAGCGCTGAAAGGCGTCGACGTAGCGGTCGAGCAACTCCGTCTCTTCCTCCGTCAGCGCATCGGCCGTAGCCACGCCGTTGCGCGCCGCGATCGTCGCGCGTGCGCGCTGCAACCCGCTGTTTACCGCCGCGACCGTCATTCCGAGGCATTCCGCCACCTCGGCCGCCGACCAGCCGAGGACATCCGCCAGCAGGAGAGCGGCACGCTGGCGCGGCGGCAGGTGCTGCAAGGCCGCAACGAACGCCAGCCGGATGCTCTGCCGCAACGCCGCGAGCTCGAACGGATTCGCCTCCGCCGGCAGCGCACGCGCGTCAGGAATCGGCTCGAGCCAGTGCGTCCGCTCGCGCGATTCGAGCACCGCCTGATCGACCGGCACGGCCGGCCCTTCTTCGAACGGCCGCATGCGCCGCGAGCTGGCAGAAAGCGCGTCGAGACAGACGTTCGTCGCAATGCGATACAGCCACGTCCGCAGCGATGCACGTCCCTCGAAGCGATCGAGACTCCGCCATGCACGGACGATCGTCTCCTGCACCGCATCATCCGCATCTGCGGCCGACCCGAGCATCCGATAGCAGTGGCCAGTGAGCGCGGCGCGATGGGCCTCGAGCTGCGAGACGTCTACATGCATGCACGCGAATCGTATCTCAGCGACGGGCGGCCCGATGGGACCGACAACGTCACGCAGTCGCGTGGCGGATGTTGTATTTGCGGTCGACGCGGATGACGCCTTCGACGGTGCTGAGGGAGCGGGTGACGCGCTCGAGGTGCTTGAGGTCAGCGATCTCGACGATCAATTCGACCGTGGCCTTGCCGTCCGCGGTGCGGGTTTCCATCTGGCGGATGTTGGTCTTCAGGTTGGCGATGGCGGAGACGAGGCGCGCGAGAATGCCCTGGCGGTCTTCCATCACGATCTCGAGTTCGACGTGGAATTGCGCCTGGCGTTGTTCGGCCCATTCGACGCCGATCTCGCGATCTTCGTTGAACATCAGATTGCGCACGTTCGGACAATTCGCACTGTGGACCGCCACGCCCTTGCCGCGCGTGACATAGCCGAGGATCGGCTCGCCGGGGAGAGGGTTACAGCACTTGGCGAGATAGGTCAGCAGATCGTCGTAGCCTTTGACTTTGATCGTCGCGGACGAGCCGGGGAAGAACCGCCGCACCGCCTGCTGGAACACGGTCGGCGGCTGTTCGGGAGCGGGACCTTTTTCCTTTTGATCGTCGGTGGCGAAGCGCTCCACGATCGAGCGCGCGACGATTTTGCCGTAGCCGACGTCGGCATAGAGCTCTTCGATGCGCGGCACGCCGTGCTCGGTCAATACGCCGTCGAGCGCATTTTCCGCGAGCAGTTTCCGCCACTGGACTTTGTATCGTTTTGCTTCGCGCTCGATCAGCTTGCGTCCCAGCTCGATCGAACGGTGCTTCTGCTCGGTATTGAGCCAGTGCCGGATCTTGTGCTTGGCGCGCGAGGTCGCGACCATGTTGATCCACTCGCGGCTCGGCGTCTGGGTATGTGAGGTCGTGATGTCGACAATGTCGCCGTTCTTGAGATGCGTGCGCAGCGGAACGAGCTTGCCGTTCACTCGCGCGCCGACACAGTGATGACCGACGTCGGTGTGAATCCGGTATGCAAAGTCGAGTGGAGTCGCGCCGCGGGGAAAGGCGAAGACATCCCCTTTCGGCGTGAACGTATAGACCTCGTCCGGATAGAGGTCGATCTTCAGCGAATTGAGAAAAACGCGCGGATCTTTGATCTCGTGCTGCCACTCGACGAGCTGCCGCAGCCAGAGGAAATTCGAGTCGTCGGGATGCGCGCCGACGCGTCCTTCTTTGTACTTCCAGTGCGCGGCGATGCCCTGTTCTGCAATGAGATCCATTTCGCGCGTCCGGATCTGCACTTCGAACGGCTGTCCTTTGTCCGCCACGACGGTGGTGTGCAGTGACTGATAGAAATTCGGTTTCGGCATCGCGATGTAGTCTTTGATGCGGCCGGGGACCGGACGCCACATCTGGTGAATGATGCCGAGAGCCGCATAGCAGTCTTTGACGCTGGGCGTAATGATGCGGAAGGCGAGATAGTCGTAGAGCTGGCCGATGTCGATGTCCTGACGGCGCTGCTTCGCCCAGATCGAATACATCGATTTGACGCGGCCGTGCACGTCCCCTTCGATCTCGTTTTCCTTCAGTTTTTCGGCGAGCGTGGCGCGGATGCGGCTGACGATGTCGCCGGAGATCGCCATTTTCTCTTCGACCGCTTTGTGCAGCTCTTCGAATTCGCGTGCGTGGAGATAACGGAACGCAAGATCTTCGAGCTCCGCTTTGATGCGCCCCATGCCGAGGCGATTGGCGATGGGAGCGTAGATCTCCATCGTCTCTTTCGCCACCGCGATGCGCTTCTCTTCCGGCAGGTACTGCAGGGTGCGCATGTTGTGCAGGCGATCGGCGAGCTTGACCAGCACGACGCGAAGGTCGGAGACCATCGCCAGCAGCATTTTGCGGAACGTCTCGGCCTGCTGTTCTTCCTTCGAGACGTAGGCATAGCGCGAGATTTTGGTCACGCCGTCGACGAGCTCGGCCACCTGTTCGCCGAACATGTCGTGCAGCGTTTCCTTGGTGGTGAGCGTGTCCTCGAGCACATCGTGCAGCAGCCCGACCGCGATCGACGTCTCGTCGAGCCGCATGTCGGCGAGGATGTAGGCGACGTTGATGGGATGGATGAGGTACGGCTCGCCCGAGCTGCGCACCTGTCCGCGATGCTCGCGTGCCGAGAAGATGTACGCCTTCTGCAGCAGCGCTTCGTCAAAGTCCGGTTTGTACGACTCGATGCGATCGAGGATGTCTTCGAAGCGGATCATCGGGGTTCGGTGGGGAGTATAGCTTTGGCGGAGTTGGGGGTTGGGGCGTTCGGGGTTGCGGCGTTGGGCGTTGGGCGGTTGGGGTGTTGGGGAGTTGCCCGTTCTCCGTTGCCCGTTGCCCGGGCTGGGTTGCGAGTTGCGATGACGGCGTCGATGAGCGATGCCGCGCAGACAACCGACAACCGTCAACCGCCAACAAGAACGACAAGGCGCGGGCAACGGGCAACGGTCAACGGGCAACTCCCAAGCGCCCAACTCGCAACTCGCAACTCCATCTCCCACCCAACAACAGGCACGCGTCGTGCTGCCGTGGCTTTCGCCGAAGCCAAACGTAGCGGCGTGTGGCCGTCTCGATGGCGCCGGGGGAAAGATTTAACAGGAGGATGTTCGTGTCCAGAAAAGCCATCTTCGTCGTAGCCCTTCTTTTTGTGTTCGCGGCGATTCCCGCGATCGCCGGTCCGGTCCCGTCCAAGACCGCGGCGAACCAGAGCCTCGACTCGCGCGTTGCCGACCTTTCGGTCGTGCGTGAAGTTGCGGCCAACGAGCAGGTGTCCGCCGTTCTCACGGCGAACGGTTTCACGCAGGCAGAAGTCGAGCAGCGGCTCGCCCAGATGTCTCCGCAGGACCTGCACCAGCTGTCGCAGAACCTCGAACAGCTCCAGCCCGCCGGCCTGACGCGGCAGGAGTGGATCTGGATTGGCATCGGCGCTCTCGCCGCGCTGATCCTCGTCGTGGCTCTCGCTGACTGATGCACAATCCCCGGCGCGTCATGCTTCGGGAAAGGGGCGAGCGCACTGCGCTCGCCCGATTTGCGTTTATGAAGAACTTCATTCTCCTCTTCGTCTTTTCGGCCGTCTCGTGCGTCTACTGGACCCCCCAGACCAACGCGCCGTCACCGATGGCACGGGTGATCGAAAACGTTCCGCTGCAGAAGTGGGACATCAAGTCGTGCGGCGCCGGCTCGCTCTCCGCCGTGCTCCAGCATCACGGCGATGCGATGACGATGGACGAATGGCAGGCGAAACTGCCGAAAACGCGCGGCGGCGTGATGTCGATCGACATGGTCCTCGCCGCACGCGAGCGGGGATTCGACGCGCAGCTCGTCACCGGCGACCGCCAGACCGTCACGGCCGAACTGCTGGCCGGACGGCCGGTGATCCTCATGCTGCAGGTGATCCAGGCGCCCGGCAAAGGCTACGACTTCTTTCACTACATCGTCCTCGTCGGATATGACGAAGGACGGCGCCTCTACAGAACGCAGTTCGG
>DASVUA010000600.1:0-4349 GCA_036387295.1 Thermoanaerobaculia bacterium
CGCGTCGCACTGCGCGCGGTCCCGGCGAACGCAAGGGCCGCCGGCCCTGCGGGCCCGCCGGAGGCGCTCCCGTCGTCCCCTTGGTGCATAATCCGGCCACAGTACTGTGCAGAAAAGGGCGGGGGCAAATGCTGGAAGGCGAAATCGGGCAGATCCAACTCATTGAACGGCTCGTCGAGCTGTGGCGCGAGCAGTTCACCGGAGCGATCCGCTTCGAGAACGACGGGATCATCAAGATCATCTACTTCAAGGGCGGCGACATCCTGTCGGCGAGCACGAACGACCGCTCCGACAGCATCGACGAGATCCTGATGCGCGCCGGCAAAGTGTCGCGCGAGCATGTGAAGCAGGCGCTGGCCAAGCGCAAAGAGAACGAGACGCTCGGCGACGCGCTTCTCAACCTCGGCTTCATCACGCGGAAAGAGCTCACCTGGGCCCGCCGCGTTCAGGTCGTCGGCGTCATCCGCTCGATTGCCGGCTGGACCGACGGCTCGTTCACCATCGTCGCCGACTACCTTCCCAAGCGCGACGAGGGGACGCTCTTCCCGCTGCCGCAGGTGCTCATCGAGCTCATCGTCACCGAGCAGGACCGGGCGCGTTTCGAGCGCGCACTCGACGGCGGCGAAGCGGTCTTCACCAAGACGGCCGACTTCGATCAGGTCTGGCGCCGCCTCGGGTTGAACGAGGACGCCGACGCGATCGTCGTCGAGATCGACGGCACCAAGAACGCCGGCGAAGTCGCCGCCGCGTCCAACCGCGACACCTTCAACGTTTACAAACTGCTGCACGGCCTCGCCACGCTCGGCGTCCTGACGCGCTCGGAAAAACCTAAAGTAGAACCTCAGTTCGCGCTCGACGACTTTGCGAGCGCCGGCGTTGCCGATGCCGCCGACCTCTGGAACGATCCCGCGCCCGAAGCGGCCGGCACGCCGCAGTTCGAGCTCGATGAAACCGAAGCATTCGCCCAGCCGACGCTCGAGATTCCGACTCTCTCGATGAGCGACATCGCGGTCGAGCCGGTCCCGCATCAGATGTCCGACGAGGCGCCGCTGCCGAACGCCCCGATGTGGCAGACGACGAACGACGCGCCGTTCGACGACGCGTCCGGCGAGCCGCCGATGAACTTCGACGCCGATCCGGCCAGCGGGATGAACTTCGACGCGGACGCCGATGTGGCCATGAACTTCGAGCCCGACGCCACCCCCGCGATGAGCTTCGACTCCGACACTGATCCCGAGTTTCAGCCCGAGCCATTCGACGCGCCGCCCGCCGCCAGGCCGGCGGCGCCGATGCCGGCGTGGGACATGCCGCCGCGCGACGCCCTAGCGGTGCCGATTCAGGCCTCGATCGAGCCGCCGGTCGAACCGGCACCCGAGAAAGAGCAGGCCTGGGGTTTCGACGAAGCGCAGATCGAAACCGCGCGCAGGGCCGACGTGCCGGTCAGTGCGGCCGCTCCGATTGCCGCCGCCGCGACGCCGCTGGCGAACGAGCCGCGCCGCAGAAAACGGGACGGGCGGTACGGATTCGTGGTGGCGATGCTGGCGGTCGCGCTGCTCGCCGCGGCCGCGTACTTTGGTTTCCTCTGGTGGCAGGGGCAGCAGGGGAGCAGCGACACCCTGGTCGCCGAACGGCCCGTACGACTTCCGCAGCCGGGCTCCGCGCCGCTGGCCACGACGCCGCCGGCGACCGTGGTGACGGAGACCTCGACCACCGTTCCTGCCGCCGCGACGCTCACGACCTCCGACGCGGCCACTGCGACGACGACCGCGGCTCCGGTTGCAAGCACCACCACGCCCGCCACCGCGACCGCCGCTCCGGCGCCGGCCGTGATCACCCCGACGCCGGCACCGGTGCAGATCACCGCCGCCGCGCCGTCGCCGGCGCCTTCGCCGGCTACCACGAGCACCGCCGCGTTGCCGCGCGTCACCGCGCGTGTGCCGGCAGGGCGCGAGCGTTACGACGCCATGGCGCGCGACTTTGCCGCCAACCCGAGCGGCAACTTCACGGTCCAGATCCAGATCCTCTGCGATCCCTCCAACCTCGAGAAGGCGATGCGCGCCGGCGGCGAGAGCGTCTGGTTCGTCCCGCAGACCATCGGCGGACGAAGCTGCTACCGCGTCTTCTGGGGCCGCTACGCCTCCCGCGCCGAAGCGCAGCAGGGTTTGGCGCAGGTGCCCGCTTCGTTGCGCGATACGAATTCGGCGGTCAAAGCAGTGCCGCGGTAGTTCGTCGTGACGGTTGCGAGTTGCAGGTTCGGCGTGATCGCCGCAGGAACCTGCAACTCGCCAGTCGTACCTCGTAACCCCTCCTCAAAACCCGCACGCTGCCACCCGCGAACCGACACCAGATGCCCTTCCTCATCGACGGCAGCAACGTTCTCGGCGCGATGCGCGTCGACCGGCATGGTGATGAATCGAAGCGGGGACTCGTTCGTCTGCTGGCGTCGTTTGCGCGGGCGAAGAAGACTCGGGTGACGTGCATCTTCGACGGCCCGGAGCCTCCCAGTTTCGGACGGCACCTCGGCGGGGTGACGGTCGTCTTCAGCGGCCCTCGTTCGGCGGACGATCTCATCATCGAACGGGCGGCGCAGGGGCGCGGCTGGAACGTCGTCACCTCCGATCGCGCGCTCGCGGCGCGCGTGCAGCGACGGCAGGTGAGCGTCGTCGCGCCGCTCGACCTCATTCGCGACATGGAAGCCGCCGCAACGGGGGAGCCGGAGCTCGGCGACGACTGGGATAGCTACTTTTCGGACGACAAAAACCGGCTGAAATTTTGATGTCGGCGCGCCGACATTGTTTCTAAGTGATTAAAACAGCAGTCATTTAGCTGCCAGAATTTTGTCGCCGTAATGCTGTTATCCTCCGCACGTGAAGCGGACCGGAGGATCGCGGCAGGCAACTGTCGAGGAAAGTCCGAACTCCTACGGGCAGCAGGCTGGCTAACGGCCAGGCGTGGAAACGCGACGGAAAGTGCAACAGAAAACAAACCGCCGACCGGGCGTCGCAAGACGTTCGAGGTAAGGGTGAAACGGTGCGGTAAGAGCGCACCGCGTCGCACGCGAGTGTCGACGGCATGGCAAACCCCCTGCGGAGCAAGACCAAATAGGGACGCAATGGACCCGCCCGTGTCCGTTCGAGTGTCCGGGTAGGTTGCTCGACCGCCGCAGTAATGCGAGCGGCAGACGAATGATCCTCATCTTTCGTGCTTCGGTACGGGGGAAACAAAATTCGGCTTACAGGTCCGCTTCACGTTTCTTCACCGGATTGAGGATTGAGGATTCAGCATGAAGCATTGAGAATGTGCCCTGTGCATCCATCCTCAATTCACAATCTTCAATCGCCGAGGCTCCAGAAGCCGCGAGCGCTCCCGAAAACCAACGCCCACATCGCCATCCTCGCTGCCTCTGGACCTTCCGAGCGCGCACGCATCGAGGAAGGTGCCCGCGCGATCGAGCGCCACGGGCACCGCGTGACGATCGCCGCAAACATCGACCGGCGGTACCGCGGCTACCTGGCCGGAGACGACGACACGCGCGCCGAGGAGCTCAATCGCGCGTTTCGCTCCCCGGAGTACGACGCCTTCTTTTTCGCTCGCGGCGGATACGGCGCGATGCGCATCCTCCAAAAAATCGATTACGCCGCGTACGCCGCCAATCCGCGGCCGCTGGTCGGTTTCAGCGACATCACGGCCATCCATCAGGCGCTCGCCACGCAGGTCGGCATGGCCAGCTTCCACGGCCCGATGATCAACCTCGATTTCAGGAACGGGCTCAGTGCAGACATCGAACAGTGGTTCTGGTCGATGCTCACCGGAGCCGGCCCGCTCACCCGCGAATTCAGCGCGGCCGACGTGCTCGTGGAAGGGGAAGCCGAAGGGCCGCTTTTCGGCGGCTGCCTCGCGCTCACCGACGCCCTGGTCGGCACCGCGTACGACTACTGGGTCGACGGCGGAATCTGGTTCTGGGAAGACGTCGACGAGCCCGTGTATCGCCTCGACCGTATGTTGACCCACTTACGGCTGTCTGGCAGAATGCCCGCCGTCCGGGGGGTTCTCATCGGTACCTTAAAAGACTGTGGAAACGATGCAGAAATGCTCGAGTTTCTGCGCGACTTCTTCGAGCCGCTGCAGATCCCAGTCGTGCGCAATCTCCCCGTCGGCCACCACGGAAACAACCTCCTGATGCCGGTCGGCAGAACGGTGCGTCTCAGCACCGCCGAGCGGGCATTCACCGTCACGGAATCAGCGGTCCTGCCATGAGCGAAGAAGCCGGAAGAGGAATCAAGGCCGTCTTCAAGACGACAGGCGGATCGGCGCGCGATCCGTTGAAGGAGTCTCAGCTCACGTTCCAC
>DASVUA010000601.1:0-7410 GCA_036387295.1 Thermoanaerobaculia bacterium
ACGCCCGCCGCTCCACTCAAGAACCCTAGAGCTCTTCGTTGGCTTTTCGCATTTGCCAGAGGAGGTGACTGAGGTAGGACCTGCGGGTTTCGCCGGTGGTGACGATCAGGAGCTTTGTGATCTTCAACTCGAGCGGGTCGGTGTAGAGCAGGATCAGCATCTCGCGGATGAAGCTCGTGTTGAGCGTCACGTCGTTATCGGTGCCGACGCCGAGGCGGAGACCTTTTTTCTCCCACCACGAGAACGGGTGATCTTTGTAGTCGGCGAGCGTGCCGGTGAGTTTCTTGTTCGACGACGGGAGCGAGACGAGCGTGATCCGTTTGTCGATCATCCGGTTCAGAACGTCGTGCTGGTAATGCTCGACTTCGCGCGCGTGGTGGAACTTCGTCTTTGTCGCGCTCACCGCTTCGCGGTCGTTGATGCGATCGCCGTTCAGGAGCTTGTCGCGAATCCCTTCGCGGCCGCTCCAGTCCATGTCGAGGATCTCGGCGTGCTCGCGCGAATTCGTGCGCACGCCCTCTCCTTTCGCGTTCGCGTGCAGCAGCCGCTGGAGCATGGAGTGAAAGTAAAAGTTCGGATTGATGCCGAGGCTGAGGCCGTGCTCGATGGCGTCGACGTGCCAGATGTTCATCGCGTTGTCGACCGCTTGAATCCCCTGGCGCAGCGTGTTCCACGTCTCGCCGTGATGGCTGCGGGTGCGGAACCCGTACGCCTGCAGCTTACGCATTCCGACGCGCATCTCCTGAAAGTGCGTCTTGCGATAGAAGCCGCGCTCGTTGCCGACCGTATCGACTTCGGTCAGCACGTCGGCGAGCTGCGGATGCTGCTTCACGAGGCCGATGATCTGCCTCACCTGATCGTCGAAGCTCGCGCGCTTCGACGGATAGCGCGTCGCATCGTAGAAGCCCGCTTCTTTGCGGAAGCTGGGCGAAAGGATGAAGTGGAACGCCGGCACTTCCTTCTGAAAGTCGCGGAAGCCGTCGTAGAGCCCCATCACCACGTCTTCCGGCGTCAGGTCCTCGATGCCGGGGATCTGTTCGGTCGAATCGGTGGTCTCACGCATCAGCGTGAACTTGAGGCGGATCGAGCCGACGTTCGAGCCGCGATAGAGGCGGCTGGCCATGTGATACGCCGCGTCGCGGTGCGCTTCGCGCGAGGTGAGGATCAGCTTCGGCAGATAGAGGATCTTGAGGTAACGATCGAAGCGATCCGAGTCGCCGAGGCGGATCAGGCGATCGACGTCTTCCACACTGCGCAGTGGCAACGCCTCGCGTCCGTACACCTCGGCGATCTTCGCTTCGTACAGGCCGCGGTGCGGACCGTCGAGCAGGCGCGCGAGCCGCGGATAGATGAACGTGGCGTCGAGCGAACCGGTGAGGTGGATGTGCTCGTCGCGAAACGGAATCGGAAACGCGCGGAAAAAGGCCGCGAGCGCGTGCGACACCGGATGTTCGAACAGCGTCTCGATCGGCGTGTCGTTCACCCGGAAGCGGCTCAGCAGCGCGCGGAACTCGCGAATGAGCGCGAGCTCTTCTTCGGGGAGGATCGACTGTTCCGCGAGCGCGAGCGTGTCGTCGAGCGAAAGGCCCGACGTCTCGCTGATGAGCTGCGTGAGAAAACGGGTGAGGCGCGCGCGCATGTGCCGAGTGTATCGCTCGCTGCGCCCCGGAGCAGTCGGAAGAAAAAAAGACGGCCGCTTTCGCGGCCGCCTTTCGCACTGTGTGATGAGATGAGAGTTAGAACGTGACGCTGGAGTCGTTCGAGCAGGTGGTCGTACCGGTGTTGCAGACCTTGTACGTGAACGTGCCCTTCGTCCCCTTGGTGAGCGTGTCGCTGTAGGCGCCGTCGTTCGCGGTCGCCGTCACCTTCGCGCCGTTGCGGAAGACGTCGACGTTCGTGCCGGTGGCGCCGGCCCAGGTGAGGTCGACCTTCGGACGGCCGCTCGAGGTGTAGCCGCGGGTCGAAAGCGTGTACGCCGGCGCGGTGCCGCCGCAGGCCACCGGCTTCGAGAAGTCTTCTTTGACGCTGATCGTGCAGGTGCCGAGGATGTTGCAGGAGTCGGTGCCGGCCGCATTGAGGCCGATGCCCATCGAGGCGAATGCATCCCACACGAGGCAATCCTGAGCCGCGGTCGGCGAGGCGGCGAGGATACCGTCGCGCATTTCTTCGTACTCCGGGTTGGCGGGCGTGTAGTTCATGCCGTCGATCACGACATCCCACAGCGAATCCATCGAGTAGCCGGCGTTGAGCCACAGGCCGCGCAGTTTCCACATCGTGCCGGCGTAGATCTCGCCGTTGCTGTGGACGCTCGAGGTGTTGGCCGAGGCGTAAGTGAGCGGGTAGTTCGTGTACGGATAACGGCGGATGCCGCGGGTGTAGTTGTTGGTGGCGTACTCGCCGACCTTGTCGTCGCCCGTCATGTAGAGCGCGACCACGTCCGACATGCCTTCACCGATCGAGCCGGCGAGACCGCCGCCCATCGAGCCGATCATGCGCCACGTGAGGCCGTGGCCGTACTCGTGATAGACGATGTCGGCGTCGAGATCGCCGTCGAGGTTCGGCGTGACGTTGTTCCAGAGGTACATCTGCATGCGCGGGCGCGAGCCGTCGGCCGGGGTCGAGAAGTTCGCGTTGTTCGTGCCGCCGCCGTCCTGCGCTTCGGCATTGACCGGGTCGTTGCCGGCGCCGCCTTTGCCGAAGTTGTTCGTCTGGAAGTTGCCGGCCGCTTCGTTGAAGCCGTGGCGGTAAAGTTTGTCGTGGATGACGTTGTTCAGATAGAAGAGGTTCGCGACCGCGAGCTGCTGATTCGTCAGCGTGGTCGGACCGCTCGCCGCGTCGAACGTGAAGATGAAGTCTTTCGTCGACGACACCGGGCGGCTGTTCGTGTCGGCCGCGTTGTTGTTGTCGCGGTCGAGGTAGGCGTCGACGTTGTTGCCGATCGTGGTGTTGTTCGTCACCCAGCCGGCAGGCGATTCGACGTTGCCGGCGCCCGGGCCGGTCACGACGGTCTGCGGCGTGGCGGTCGGATGAATCGGGAAGACAAAGTACGAATCGGTGTTCGTGCGGAGCTCCTGATGGCGGATCGCGCCGTCAGCGCCAACGACCGTGTGCCACAGGAGGTTCGAGTCCTGCTCCCACGTCTCGACGAGGAAGCCTTCTTCTGCACGGCCGTTCGCGAGCGGAACGATGACCGGCGCAACGCGGGGGGCGGTGTGCAGGGCGGGCATCTCGATGCTGCGGAAACGGTGCGCGAGCGCGGCGTTCAGCGCTTCGCTCTCGCTGACGCGCGCACGGATCACGCCGTTGCTGAGGTCGACCGTATCGTCGATCACGTTGCGGAGACGGCCCTGCGCGTCGACCGTCGCCTTGACGTACGCACCGTAAACCGTGCGGCCTTCGAAGGTCTGGGTCAGCTGCACGTGCGTCATTTCCGCGGCCTTGTTCTCACGAGCGACGGACAGTGCCCGGTCGGAGTGGCGGAGGTAGCCGCGAACGACATCCGCCGCGGCGGCGTTCGAGGGATCGGTCAGGCCGGTTTCGGCCCGGTCCACACGCGGCGCATGAGCGCGCACCTGGGCGAACGCGCTGGTGGCGAGCGACCCGACGAGAACAGCAGTCAACAGCGGGGTTACTTTACGCATCGAGGGGGGAATCTCCTTGTTTGAGGTGTCTCCCTCCGGAGCAATCGTGCCGCCATCCAGTGATTCTTATTGTTTGGAAGGACTTACGGCAGTGAGACCCGCTTCGTGGGTAAGGAGTTGATCCGAATTGGCCGCGCGGCTGGGTCAAAGATGGCGCAGCGGCCTCAATCTTGATCCATCCAGGCGGACAGAAGCAGATGCGCAATTGCGTATTTTGAAGGAGGAAGGACGTCCGGATGGCTACCGTCGAGCACGGCGCGCGCGTGTTCTCGCGAAATCCAGCGCACTTCTTCCAGCTCCACTCCATCCGGAATCCCTGCTCCCTCCGCTTCGACGATCAGGCCGATCATGAGCGACGAAGGAAACGGCCACGGCTGGCTGGCCACGTACCGGACGCGGCCGGCGATCAGTTGCGCTTCTTCCTTGATCTCGCGCGCGCATGCTTCTTCGATCGACTCGCCCGGCTCGAGAAAGCCGGCCAGCGGCGCCATCCGTTTCGCCGGCCACGACGCCTGCCGCGCCAGCATGCATTCGTCGCCGCGCACCGGGAGCATGATCACGACCGGATCGACGCGCGGAAAGTGCTCCGCGCTGCAGGAGGGGCAGATGCGCTTCCATCCTCCTGAAACGACGTTCGTCCTCGCGCCGCAGTTCGCGCAGAAGCCGTGGCGCGTGTGCCAGTCGAAGAGACTCTTGGCGCAGGCGACGATCGCCGCTTCGTCGTGCGGAAGCGTGAGCGCGACTTCGCGCAGCTCGTGAAACGTGCCGTCGCGCGGGTCGCTGTCTTCGATCGCAAAGACTGCCTCGCCATCCGCGCGTACGCCGAGAAAAAGAAGCGGGTGTGCGCCGGCGGCGGGAACGTAGGCCAGCGAATCGCCGTGCAGGAGCGGCCGGCCGCGATCGAGCACGATCGTCTTCCCGGTGGCCTGTTGCGCCGCGAGCCAGGCGCGGTCTTCACGTTTTTCGGCGGCGCGGTCGAGCGGGTTGTCAGCGAACGTGATCATCGTGCGGCACGCGCATTAGACTCCGCGGCGATGCCGCCGGACAAGACGACCTCGATCGAGATCACGCGCTTCGCAGGCGAGACGTTCGAGCAGGCGGACGACCTCGTCGCGATCGAGGAGCCGCTCGAGATTCGCGCGGCCTGGCAGGTGGACGGCGAGCCGCGCGAGAAGACCATCTCCGTCACGATGCGCACGCCGGGCGACGACTTCGATCTCGCGGCCGGCTTTCTTTTCACCGAAGGCCTCTTGCGCGACGGGGGCGACATCGAATCGGTGCGGCACTGGGGCTCGCCGAATCAGGTGCGCGTCGCGCTCGCGCCGCACGCCCGCATCGACGCGTCGAAGCTCGACCGGCACTTTTATACGACCTCGAGTTGCGGCGTCTGCGGCAAGACGTCGATCGACGCGCTGTACGTCGCCGCACGGCCGCCGGCCGCGCAGCCGCCGATCGCGAGCAGCGTCGTCCGCCGATTGCCGCGTGCGCTGCAGGAGGCGCAGACGGCGTTCAACGCGACGGGAGGCGTGCACGGTGCGGCGCTGTTCGATGCGGGCGGAACGCTGTTGCGCCTGCGCGAGGACGTCGGCCGCCACAATGCGGTGGACAAGGTGATCGGGTCGTATTTGCGCGAGCGCGAGAATCCGTTCGCCGGCTCGATTCTCGTCGTCAGCAGCCGCGGGAGTTTCGAGATCGTGCAGAAAGCGGTGGTGGCCGGCATCGGCACCGTGGCGTTCATCGGCGGTCCTTCCTCTCTCGCCGTCGAGCTGGCCCGCCGCTTCCACATAACGCTCCTCGGATTTGTGCGCGATGGACGCTTCAACGTCTACAGCGGCCGCGTAGCGTGAGCCACCTCACCACGCGCGAGTGGGAAGGCCGCACATACTGCCGCAATGTTCGTTCGCCGCGGTCTCGTCGCCGTCGTCATGCTTCTCGTTTGTTCTGCCGCATTCGGTGCGACGCAGGGTGGACCGATTCCGGTGCCGTTGCCGCTCTTTCCGGCGAACAACTGGTGGAACCTCGAGGTCAGTAACGCGCCGCTCGATCCCAGCTCGGCCGCGTTCATCCAGTTCATCAACGCGAACTCCGGTGCGAGCGGCCGCGCGATGCATCCCGATTTCGGCGGCGATGCGGGCGACGGCAACGTGTACGGCATTCCGTTCCTGATCGTGGACGGCACTCAGCAGAAGAAAAGTGTGCTGTTCATGGAGACGCCCGAGGAGAGCGACGGCTGGAATCCGTCCACCGGGCAGTCGTTCCCGTTTTATCCGGTGCCCGACGAGCCGATCACGATGACCGGCTGGATCGAAGGCGGACCGCCCGGCAACGTCGATGCGCGCGACGACGGCGATCGCCACATGCTGATCGTCGACAAGACCAACAACCATCTCTACGAGCTCTACGACGTCTACTACAACGGCACGCAGTGGGAGGCAGGCTCCGGCGCGTTTTTCGACATGAGCACGAATGCCCGCCGCCCTGCCGGCTGGACTTCGGCCGATGCGGCGGGGCTCGCGGTTCTTCCCGGCCTCGTGCGATACGACGAGGTGTTCGGCCCCGATGAAATCCGGCACGCGCTGCGCGTGACCATGCGGGCGACGAACGGCCACGTCTGGCCCGCGTCGCACAGCGCCGGCTCGACGACGTCCGCCTTGCCGATGGGGGCGCGCCTGCGGCTCAAGGCGACGAAGGACATTTCCGGCTACGCGCCGGAAGTCCAGAAGATCTTCCGAGCGATGAAAAAGTACGGACTGATCGTGGCTGACAACGGGTCGGACATGTACGTCAGCGGTGCGTACGACACGCGGTGGGACAACGACGTACTGAACCCCGCGTTTCATTCGCTGCACGCGCAGGACTTTGAAGTCGTGCAGCGCGGCTGGCATCCGGCCGTCACGTTCGTCCTGACGCTGCCGCAATCGGTCGCGGCGGGGGAGGCGACCACCGCGACGCTCACGGCGTACGACGCGAACTACAACGTCGCCACCGGCTACACCGGCACAGTGCAATTCACCTCGACCGACGGCGCGGCGACGCTGCCGATGAACTACACCTTCACGCCTGCCGATGCAGGCGCGCACACGTTCACGAACGGATTCATTCTGCGCACGCCCGGCCGCCAGATCATTACGTTTCGCGACGTGGCGACGGCGACGAATACGGGGTCGCATGGAGTGACTGTCGGAACGCTCGCGGCGCCGACGGGGCTCGTCGCCACGGCGACGACGACGTCGCGCGTGGAACTGTCGTGGAACGCCGTGGCCGGGGCGACGCAATACGAGATCGTCCGCGGCTCGAACCCGCCGGTCGTGACGTCGTCGACCACCTTCGCCGACACGTCGGTGGTGCCCGGCACGTCGTACGTCTACAAAGTGCGCGCACGCGACGCCGCGTCGCAGGTCTCACCGTACAGCGCGAGCGACGTGGCGACGACGATCCTCTTCACCGACGATCCCGTCGTCGCGAACACGACGCTGGTGAAGCTCACGCACATCACGCAGTTACGCCAGGCAGTGAACGCGATGCGCGCCGCAGCCGGAGCAGCCGCGGCGACCTTCACTGACCCGACGCTCACGAACGTCCGCATCAAAGCCGTGCACATTCAAGAGCTCCGCAACGCCCTCAACCAAGCCCGCAGCCTCCTCGGCATCCCCGCGCTGACCTTCACGGATCCCGTCCTCACCCTCGGCACAACCCGCGTGAAAGCCGCCCACCTGCAGGAACTGCGAGTTGGGGTGAAGTAGGGCGGCGTCTCGCGCAAAGGTAAGTT
>DASVUA010000602.1:0-5163 GCA_036387295.1 Thermoanaerobaculia bacterium
GCCTTCGCCGGGCGTGATGCGGAGGTCGTCGCCATGCGCGTAGTCACGCCAGCGCGGCGCGAACGTTTCGACCGGCGCGGTGTGCAGCGCGACGTCGTAACGGAACGACGTCAGCTCGTTGCGCGCGGCGCCATGCTTGAGCTGCACGTCGACATGCGTGATGCGCGGGAAGCGGGTGCGCAGTGCGGCGAAGAGCGCGGGATCGAGCAGCAGCTCTTCTTCGCGCGCGATGCGCTGCTGCAGGTCGCCGCCTTTGACCTCCTGCACCGAGCGATGAAAGGCGTGCAGCAGCGCGAGATTGCGCAGGTCGCCGAGGAAGAGCGTGCCGCCGGGAGCGAGCGCGCGGAACGCCCCGTCGAGCACCTCCAGGAAGTAGTCGAAGCCGGGAAAATACTGCGCGACCGAGTTGATGACGATCGTGTCGAACGCCCGCGCGCCGAGGGCGTCGCAGTCGCGCGCGTCGCGCTGAAGGAGCGTCACGTGCGGCCACCGCTCGACGCGGGGACGGAGACGCGCGAGCACGTTCTCGGAGATGTCGGTGCCGACGTACGACGCGGCTTCGGGAGCGAGCCGGAACAGCAGCATGCCGGTGCCGCAACCGAGCTCCAGGATCTTCTTCGGTTGCAACGCGGCGATACGCGCGACGGTCTCGTCGAGCCATTCGCGCATCTCGTGCGCTGGAATCGGTGCGCCGTCGTAGCTGCTGTTCCACCCGCGGATGTCGAACGTGTCGTCGTCCGACTCCACCGGTTGCGCGTAGGTGTCGTCGAACGTGCGCGTCCATTGCCGCATCCACTCGGGCGCGTCGAGCTCCTGCGATGCCGCGCGCGGAACGACGTACGCGACGAGACGCCGGTCGCCGGCGCGATCTTCACGCACAGCGGCCACGCATTCGGCGACACCTTCGACTTCCGCGAGCACGGCCTCGATCTCCGGCAGCTCGATGCGGAAGCCGCGGATCTTCACCTGCTCGTCGGCGCGCCCCTGAAACTCGAGCTCTCCGGTCGCAAGCTGCCGCGCGAGGTCGCCGGTTTTGTAGAGGCGCCCGGCGCCGAACGGATTCGCGATCATCCGCTCCGCGGTCAGCGCGGGGCGGTTGAGATAGCCGCGCGCCACGCCGTCGCCGCCGACGAAGATCTCGCCGATCGCGCCGCGCGGCACGGGCGAGAGATTCGTGTCGAGCAGGTACGTCTCGAGATCGGGAATCGGCCTGCCGATCACACTGCCGAGGCGGCGTTTCACGTCGCTGTAGCGAATGCGGCGATACGTGACATGCACGGTCGTCTCGGTGATGCCGTACATGTTGACGAGTTGCGGCGCCTCGTCGCCGTGGCGGTCGAGCCACGGCTCGAGCGCGGCGAGATCGAGCGCTTCGCCGCCGAAGACGACATAGCGCAGCGCGATCTCCCCTTCACGGGCGAGCGTCTTTTCCGCCTGAATCAACTGGCGAAACGCGGATGGCGTCTGATTGAGCACCGTCACCCGCTCGTCGCACAAGAGGTCGTAAAACTCTTCCGGCGAGCGTGAGACGGCGTGCGGCACGACAACCAGCGTGCCGCCGTAAAACAGCGCCCCCCAGATTTCCCACACCGAGAAATCGAAGGCGTACGAATGAAAGAGCGTCCAGACGTCGCGGTCGTCGAACCGAAACCAGGCGTCGGTCGCGTCCATCAGGCGAACGACGTTCGCATGCGTGACGACGACCCCTTTCGGGCGGCCGGTGGAGCCGGAGGTGTAGATGACGTAGGCCGCGTTGGCCGGATTCGCACGATCGGGAGGCGCGGCATTTCCGTCGTGCTCGAGCGCATCCAGCGACACGACGCGGGCATCGTGCGGCGGCAATGACGGCGCGACTGCGGACGTCGTCACGATCACCCGCACGCCGCTGTCCTCGAGCATGTAGCGGATGCGCTCGGGCGGATAGGCGGGATCGAGCGGCACGTACGCGCCGCCGCTTTTCAGGATCCCGGCGATCGCGACGACGAGCTCCAGCGAGCGCTCCATCCACAGGCCGACCAGCGTGTCGGCGCCGACGCCGAGCGTGACGAGATGTTGCGCGAGCGCGTTCGCACGGGCGTCGAGCTCGCGATACGTGACTGCGTTTCCTTCGAAGCGCAACGCCGTCTGCTCCGGATATCGCGCGGCGGTCTGCGCAAAGCGGGCGTGAATGGTGTCGCCGCTGACGAAGCTGCCCCGCGTGGCGTGCACGAGCGCCCGCGCTTCCTCTTCGTCGAGCAATGCGAGTCGCGACACCGGAACATCCGGTTGCGCGGCGATGCTGGCCAGCAGCCGATTGAAGTGCTTCGCGAAGCCGGCCACGGTGTCGCGCGTGAAGAGATCGGTGTTGTACGAGAGCATCCCGCCGAAGCCGTCGCCGCGTTCTTCGACGAACACTTCGAGATCGAAGCGGGCGGCGCTCTGCGTGGCCAGCGTTTCGACGCGCAACGCTCCCAGCTCGACGGCCGGACGTGGCGCGTTGAGCATCGTGAACGCGACCTGATAGAGCGGATTGCGGCTGGCGTCGCGCACCGGCTGCAGCCGCTCGACCAGCGTTTCATACGGCGTGTCGGCATGATCGAAGCCGTCGAGCACGACGCGCCGCACCCGTTCGAGCAGCTGCCGGAACGTCGGATCGCCGGAGAAGTCGACGCGCAGCACGAGCATGTTGACGAAGAAGCCAATCAGGCCCTGCGTGTCGGCGTCGTCGCGCTGGGCGACGGACGTGCCGAGAACGATGTCGTGCTGGCGTGTGTACCGCGAGAGCAACACCACGAACGCGGAGAGCAGCGTCATGAACGCCGTCCCCTCCGCGCTGACGAGCCGGCGCGCGACGTCCGCCGGCACGTCGAACGGCAGGATGTCGCCGTTGAAGGTCTGAATTTTCGGGCGGCGAAAGTCGGTCGGGAGTTGCAGCGTCGGCAGATCGCGCAACTGCGTTTCCCAGTAGCCGAACTGCTCGTCGAGATCGACCGCCCCCTGCTGCCACGCCGCGTAATCGGCGTACTGAATGCGCAGCTCCGGCAGCTCGGGCGTGTCGCCGGCGAGCAGCGCCGCGTAGACGTGCAGCAGCTCGGAAGTGAAGATGCCGAGCGACCAGCCGTCGGCGATGATGTGATGCATCGTCAGCAGCAGCACGTGCTGGTCTTGCGCGAGCTGCACGATGCGCACGCGAAAGAGCGGCGCGGCCGCGAGATCGAACGGCGTGCGGCTCTCGTCGCCGATCAGCGTCTCGAGCGCGGCGTCATCGCGTCCGTTCCACGTCTCCCACGCCACCGACGCCGGCATCGGCGCGGCGATCGTCTGCCACGGCTCGCCATCGCGGTCTTCGAACGACGTGCGCAGGATCTCGTGACGCCGCACGAGCGAATCGAATGCGAGCTGCAACGCTTCGCGATCGAGCGGGCCGCGCAGACGGAGTGCGGTGGCGATGTTGTACGCGGCCGATTCGGGCTGCAGCTCGTGCAGGAACCAGAGCCGGCGCTGTTGAAACGAGGCGGGGGCCGACGTCGCATGCCGCGCTTCGATGCGAGTCGCGTGCGGCGCGTCGGGAGGCGTGTCGAGCCCTTCTTCGCGCAGCAGCTCTTCGAGGAGGTCGAGCTCTTCCTGATTCACTCGGCCACCCCCTCCGTGCGCCGCTGCCGCTGTTCCTGCCGCCGCGCTTTTTCCTCCGGGGACATCCTGCGGATCTTGAGTAACGCGTTCGCCGTTTGCTGCACGCGCACGGTCTGCTGTTCCGCGAGGACGAGCGCGAGACGCTCGACGGTCGTCGCTTCGAAGAGGATGCGCAGCGGGATCTTCATCTGGAACGCGCGCCGCAGCCAGGCGACGATCTGCGCGGCGTGCAACGAATGGCCGCCGAGCGCAAAGAAGCTGTCGCGCACGCCGACGCGCTCGATGCCGAGAGTCTCTTTCCACACTTCGCAGAGCACTTCCTCGATCGCGTTGCGTGGCGCGACGAACGCCGACTCTTCGGCCACGAAATCGGGCCGCGGAAGCGCGGCGCGATCGAGCTTCCCGTTCGGCGTCAGCGGCAGCGAGGCAAGATCGACGTACAGGCCCGGCACCATGTAGTCGGGGAGTTTCTCGCGCAGCAGCGCGGCGAGATCGGCGCCGGCACCGCGCACGACATACGCGACGAGACGTCCGTCGCGCAGCACGACGGCGGCGTCGCGCACGCTGCCGAGGTTGCGCAGCGCGGCTTCGATCTCGCCCAGCTCCACGCGGAAGCCGCGAATCTTCACCTGCGTGTCGATGCGCCCGAGGAACTCGAGTGTGCCGTCGTCGCGCAGGCGAACCATGTCGCCGGTGCGATAGGCGCGTGCGCCGGGCGTCGACGAGAAGGGATCGGCGACGAAGCGCTCGGCGGTGAGCGCCGGCTGATTGCGATAACCGCGCGCCACGCCGTGGCCGCCGATCAGCAGTTCGCCCGGCACGCCGGCCGGCAGCGCGTTGAGCTGCTCGTCGACGACGGCGAACGTGGTGTTGCCGATCGGCGCGCCGATCGAGCGCGCGTCATCGCCGGTGGCGACCGGTTGAATGGCCGACCAGATCGTCGTTTCGGTGGGGCCGTAGACGTTCCACACTTCACTGCGGTTCGCTCGCAGCGCGGCGGCGAGATCGGGCGGCAACGCTTCGCCGCCGCACCAGATGCGGAGCGAGACGGGCGGCGTCCAGCCGCTCATGAGCAGCAGGCGCCAGGTGGCGGGCGTGGCCTGCATGACGGTTGCGCCGTGGCGCTGCAGGAGTGCAGACAAGCGGTCGCCGTCGAGCGCGTCGTCGGCCGTGGCGAGAACGACGCGCGCGCCGCTGATGAGCGGCAGGAACAGCTCGAGTGCGGCGATGTCGAACGAGAGCGTCGTCACCGCGACCAGCACGTCGTCAGGCGCAAGGCCAGGCCGCGCAGCGAACGACTGCAGCAGGTTCGCGAGGGCGCGATGCGAGATCTGCACGCCTTTCGGCCGTCCGGTCGATCCGGAAGTGAAGATGACGTACGCGAGCTGCTCGCGATCGACCTCGGCCTGCAACGTCGCGGCTGATTCCCGTTCGACGAGCGGCCAGTCGGCGTCGAGTCGCAGCAGTTGCGCGTCGTGCGGCGGAACGCGCTCGGCGAGATGCGCCTGCGTGAGCAGGATCGCCGGCGCGCCGTCTTCGACCATCATCGCC
>DASVUA010000603.1:0-1511 GCA_036387295.1 Thermoanaerobaculia bacterium
TCGGATTGAGACCGCGCGCGACGGCGACGACGCGCCGCGCCATGTCGGGCGTGTCGTCGGGAATGACGAGCATCTTCGCGTTGTCGATGGCCGCGACGTCGAGCAGGAAGCGGCGGCTGTAGTCGCCGAGGATGACGCGGAGCCCTTCGTGCTGCGCCTCCGTCGCGCCGGTTGGGCTCAGCGTCAGGATGACGAACGGCACACCGGAATCGCGCAGCACGCGCGTGAGGTATCGCGCGGCGGGGCCGTAGCCGGCCACGATCACATGGTTTTCCACGGCGAGCCGCACCACTTCCGCTTCCGCTGCTTTCGCGACATCGACCTTCGCGGTCTCTTCGTGGCGCGACTCGAGCGCGCGGCCAAGCCGCGCGAGCAGCGGCGTGACGGCCATCAGCAGCACCGCCGCGGCGATGAACGTCTGCGCCCCCGTTCCTTCGACACCGGCCGGGTAGAGACCGGCGGAACGGCCGACGCGCTCGAGCACGAACGAGAACTCGCCGATCTGCGCGAGGAGAAACGCGGTCGCGCCGGCCGCGGCGCTGGTGTAGCCGAGAAGACGCGCGGCGAGACCTGTGACGACCGCCTTGAGCGCAACCACCGCGAGCACGACGCCGAGGATCAGCAGCGGGTTCTGAAGGACGAACGCGAGGTTGAGCAGGAGGCCGACCGAAACGAAGAAGACCGCGCTGAAGAGGATCTGCAGCGGCAGAATCTCGGCGAACGCGTGGTGACTGTAGCGGCTCTCGCTCACCACCAGCCCGGCGAGAAACGCGCCGAGCGAGAGGCTCACACCGGCGAGGCTGGTGAGCCACGCTGTGCCGAGGCAGATGGCGATGATGGTGAGGAGAAAGATCTCCTGCGAGCAGGTGCGCGCGACCCGCTCGAGAATCATCGGCATCACGCGGCGCGCAACGATGACGATGAGCGTGACGATCAGCGCCGCGATTCCGAGTCCGCGCACGATGAGCAACGGCGACCCTCCGCCGCGCGCGAGCAGCGGCAGCACGAGCACCAGGCCGACGATGGCGAGGTCCTGGAAGATGAGGATACCGAGCGAGAGCTGCCCTTTCGCCGTCCCGAGCTCGCCGCGATCGCTGAGAACCCGCAGAACGATGGCGGTGCTCGAGAGCGCGATCAAGGCGCCGGTATAGAAGCCGGTGCGCCAGTCGATTCCGAGCAGCGCGAGAATGCCCGTCGCCGCGGCGATGGTGAGCCCGAGCTGCAATCCGCCGCCGATGAAAATCGCCCGCTTGATTTTCCAGACGCGGTCGAGACTGAACTCGATGCCGAGCGTGAAGAGCAGCAGGACGATTCCGATTTCCGCGACGAAATCGATGAATGCGGCGTCCTCCACCAGCCCCAGCGCATTCGGCCCGATGACGACGCCGGCAATGAGAAACCCAACGATCGGCAGGATGCGCAGCCGGTGACAAACATAAGCAATGACGGCACTGGCCACGACGAGCGCCACCACCTGCGAAAGAACATCATGCATGGAGCATGATTCTATG
>DASVUA010000604.1:0-2804 GCA_036387295.1 Thermoanaerobaculia bacterium
GGCGTCGCAACTAACGCATACCCGGCGGCGCCGCTCTTCCTCTGAACCTCGTAGTGAGAGACCGACTGCGCCACGGTCCAGGCGAGATCGATCCGATTCGCGCCGACGCTGGTCGCCACGCGTGATGAGCGGCACGCTCCACCCCCGCAGAGCGTCCGCCGTCCCCGCACGCCGCAAACGTCCGCGCCACGCTCATTTATCGTGATCGTTCGTGCCACCGCCCCGCCTTTCGTCCGCACTTTCATCGCTTGTGGTGCGGCCTAATGCGCGTCTGCGGCGGACGCGTCTTTGCGCGCCGCCGAAGCGAGCATTAGCCGGACTTCGGTTCGTCGCCACTGCACCCGCGCCACCCGCGCAACCCTTTGCTCGTCGCGCACCTGTTGTCGCGCACCGGCGCGGCCGGCGGCACATTTCCCCCTCGCTTCGCCGCGCGACGGCCGCCTCCGGCAGCCGCGCCGTGCAATGCGCAGCGCGCGCTTGCCTTCCGCACGCCCGCCCCGCGCGCACAAGCGCATTGCACGCGGCGCTTCCACCCGCCCGCACACCCGCGCCTGCGGCGCAGCTCCCGCCCGGGGGTTTCATTGCACGCGCAGTAGTGCTGCACAACGAGATCGTCAAAGCCTCCACCACCCGATCCGCCTTGACCATCTCGCCGTGCAGCACTGGTGCGTTGTGTAGCGACGGCCGCAAGAGCGACCGTCGCTCCGGCCGAAGAGCTCTCATTAGATTCATGGTTCCGAACAGAAGCCCTGGAGTCCTGAGCGCGTTGCTCCGTCGTCCGTCGCTACACCGATCCACAAGTGCTGCGAACGACGATCGTCAAGGCGGCTCGGGTGGTGGAGGCCTTGACGCTCGTCGTTTGCAGCACTATTCACCGCACGCGGCGGACGACGGAACGATGTCCGGTGATCTTGCGCGGGGCGGGCGGGGGAACGTTGTTGCTTGCGCTCAGCCGCGCCGGCCGAGACACGCCGACGCGCTGTCAGGCTAACGGCGTTTGGTTAGCCTGCAGCGCGCTCCCGGGCACGACGTTAATCGAATCGTTCATCGTCATTGTTAAGCCGCATTGCAGTTGACGCAGCGCCGGGCAAGTGCGTCGCAAGAGTGATCGTGCATTCCGTCGGCGCTGCGCAACTGAACGCCGCGCGTCGCACGAGGTTCGACTGTCGAACTCTTCTCCGCTCCCCTCCGACCAACGATGAGGATCACGGCACATCACAACGGGTCGTACTTGATGTCGGTGATCTTCGTTCCGGGCGGTAGGTTTTTCACTTGCGCGTGCAGCACACCTGTAGACGCAAAATGTACGCGCCAATGCGTCGGCTTCCAGTTCTCAGCGGTAAACGAGCCGCCCAAGATGATCGCGTGCGTGGGTGAGTAAACGTCGCCACGCGAGAGGTAGACCCCCGCCTCCTGTAGGACAACCATCAACGCGGGCAGGAACCATTCGTCGAGTCGCTCTGGATCGTTTAGCTTCTCGTTCCATTGATCCACGGATTCCGCGACCTCGTCACACGTCCCTGCAATCGTGTCGAGGAATAGCACCGCACCAGACCTCGCGATAAGAAATAGGTCGCCAAACGCGGTGACCTCGAGCGGCGCGGCCACTTCCGGCACGAGCCAACGCCATTCCGCGAGCGCCTCGTCGACATCAAACTCACCTTCGACGGGAGCGACTAAATCTTTAAAATTCATTGTTAGCGTCCACGCGTGCCGCTAGCGATCAAGATATCCAGGGGGTTACTGTCCTGGCGGCGCGCTGGCTGTAGTGCAAGCTGGGTTGTTTGCGCAGAGATCACGAGTTTCGTGCGACGATGGATTCAACTCACCTCCGCTGAACGTCAAGTCGCTCACCGCGGCTTCGACCGGATCCGAGCTAAACAGCGCGAAAGCGATCCCAACCCATCCGAGCTTAGGGAACTTGATGTTCGTAATCGGCGTGCCAGGTTTTAGGTTCTTGATTGCATTCCTTAGTAGCGGGCCCGAACTGCGATTCACACTACGGTCAAGACCTTGGCCGTTCACCGCCGCATCATCAAGCCCGTTTGTCGCCAGACTCTGAATGTGATCTGCATCCTGCGACTTTGGAAGCGGTCCAAAGATCTTTTCCAGACGTGCTCTGAAGCCACTGCTTCTCGCGGGAGGATTTGTCGGAACAGAGGCATTGCCAGCTCTTGCCGCCGCCTTTTCTGCTGCCCATTTTCTGTTCCACTCGTCTTTTGTGCTTGTGTCCAGTTCGCGGCAGCTGCCGGGTACTTGATTTCGACATCAGCGCGTCCGTCCGGATCAATGCGATTGATCGGATTGTTTCGAACGTACGAGTATCGATTCCAGCTTTGCGGCTGGCGGAGATCCGTGCTAACCCAGACCGGATCGACGGATAAGAAGCACCTCAACCCTGACGCATTCGTCGTACTCGGGTGCTCGTAAGCCTGACGCAGTGCTCGCGTTAGCTCGCTATCGGCCGGTCGTTCGAACGGCGCAAGAACCTCGGAAGCCCGGATGCGAGTTTCGGCTAACGGAGCGACGAGGGCTGATGCATCTTCGCTCGCGCGATCGTGCATCGACGCGCGCGGGATCGACGCGAGCGAGCTCGTGGCGAAGACGATGGCCACGATGAAGAAGAAGGCTCTTCTCATCGAGACAAGACTAGCAGCTAAAGGAAGAAGGTCAGCTCTCGTCGTCGCGATCGGTGCGTATAGGTGTCGATCGTTCGAGCTTGGCGGCCGGGTGCGTGGCGGAGTGGATCTCGTAGGCCGAGCTGGCCGAGAAGCTCGACCTCGCGCAGCCGAACGTCTCCGATT
>DASVUA010000605.1:0-5199 GCA_036387295.1 Thermoanaerobaculia bacterium
AGAAGCTCGGCGGGCTAAGAGCCCGCCGCTCCACTAAACCGCACGAAGTCCCCTAAACCGCAGTCCCCCTCAACGGATCACGATGCCGACGCCGGAGCGGATCTCGCCGAGGTCGAGGCCCGGCCACCAGACGTGCTCTACGAACGCTTCGACGGCGAGGTCGTCCGTCAGCGCGCGGCGCACGCCTCCGCCGATGCTGACACCGAGCTCGAACCCGCCGTCCAACACCTCGCCCGCTTCGCCGATCAACAAGCCGTGGTCGTCCGACCAATCGGCCGCCTCGGCGCCTCCGTTCGCGAACGCGGACCAGCGGGATGAAAGCGCGTGTGTCGCGCGCACGGACAGGCCATACGCCTCGACCGTTTTGCTGCGGTAGTTGCCGCCGAAGCCCATGAACACGCCCTCGACTTCCGATTCGTGCGCGGACGACGTCCACGAGAACGCACCCTCGATTGCCGGCGTCATCGCGCGCTGAACGCTCAGCCGCGTGAACAGCGCGTTGCTCAACTCGAGATCGCGTGGCGACGAGATGCCGCTCGCTGCGCTGAACGTCCACGGGGTCGCGTCCGTCGACCGCGAGGTCGAGACGAAGAGGATCGAGACATCGCGCGAGCGCAGCGAGGCGTCCGGATCGGACGAGTGGTCGAGATCGAGATCGCCGTCATGCAGCGGCTTCATCACCGTCTCGCGAACGCTCATCCGTAAAGCTGCCGCGCGGACCAGCGGCACCGTCAGCGCGAGCTCGCCGTACGCCTGCGCGCCGGCGGTGAGATCGCTCGTCACGAATGGTCCCCCGCCGAGGCGCGCGCCGAGTTGCACGCGCCAGAGATCCGCGTCGACACCGCCCGCTACTGCCGCCGCGAACACGTTCAGATTGCGCTGCGAAATGTTGTATTCGGTGTCGGTGAAGCTCGCGTCCGCACCGGCGACGAGCCGCAGTGCGCGCCAGTCCCCGCGGGTCCGTTCGACGCCGGCGCGAAATCCGATCGAGTTGTCGAGATTCGCGCGCACGAGATCATCGGCCTCGCAATCGGGCGCGAAGAGACACGGCTGATCGTGTCCGTGATCGCCGCTCGTTTTCCAGTGCGTCGCGAACGGTCCGGCGTACACGCGCGTCTCCGCGGCGGCCGAAAACGAAGCGAGAACGAGGAGGAGTGCGGCGAAAACTCTCATGCGGAAGAGCATGGCATAATCGCCGCCTGCCGCGATGGCGCTGACCGATCAGAGTGGCCGTACGGCCTGGAGGCACCCGCCGCCTCTCTCCGCAACCCCTCTCGGCGCGCTGATCGCCGTGCACATCGCCGTGGCGCTCGTCATGCGCGTCTTTGCGATGCTGCGCTTCCGGCTCGACTCCGACGAGTTGCAGCATCTGCACGTCGCGCGCGGCTGGACGCAAGGGCTCGTGCAGTATCGCGACGTTTACGACAACCACCTGCCGCTCTTTCATCTCGTCAATGCGCCGTGGCTTCCGCTCGCCGGCGAACGTGCCGACATCTGGCTGTACGCGCGCTTGACCATGGTGCCGTTCGCGGTGACAGCGTTGTGGCTCACGTACGTCATCGCCGCGCGCCTCTACGACCGCCGCACCGCCGTCTGGTGCACGCTCGCGGCGAGCCTCATGCCGATCACGCTGCTGCGCGGCATCGAGTTCCGCAACGACCATTTCACGGTCGTCTTCTCCCTCGCCGCGCTCGCGCTCTGCCTCCATAAGCTGACACCCCGTCGCGCCTTCGCGATCGGCCTCCTCCTCGGCGCGAGCTTCGCCGGCTCGATCAAAACCATCGTCATCCTCGCCTGTCTCGGCGTCGCGTTGACGCTCACCGCGTACGTGCGGCACGAGCGGGAACTGTTCCGCGATCTCGCGATGATCGGCGCCGGATTGCTCGTCGTGCCGTCACTCGTGGCGGGGTTCTTCGCGTATCACGGCGCGCTCGACGATCTCGTGCAGCTCGCGATCGTCAACAACGGACGCGTCGCCGTCGCCGCATGGCGCCGCGTCGGCGGCATCGGCATCGCGTCCTTCACGCTGGTTTGCGTTTCAGCCTGGGCGATCCGGCGCGGCAGGAACGTGCGGCGTGAAGCGATGATCGTGGCGATCGCCGGACTGTTGTTCGGGCCGTTCACGCTCGCCGTTTCGCCGCTCGTCACCGAGCGCGACTTTCTGCCGATCTACCCGATCGCGATGATGTTCGTCGCCGCGACCATCCTTCCGCACCTGCGCATCCTGCGGCACGCCGTGCCGGCGTTGATGATCCTCTGGGTCTTCGCGCATGACGACGGATGGGACACCGAACGCGATTACCACCGGCAGCTCCTCCGCGAAACGGTGGCGGTGACGCGGCCGGGAGAATTGCTGCTCGATTTGAAAGGCGAAACCGTGTTCCGTCCGCGTCCGACGTTTTACGCGCTCGAACAGGTGTCGCGCGATCTCATCGCGCGCGGCCTCATCGCCGACACCGCGGCGCGCGACGTCGTGAGCCGCCGCTGCTATGTCGCCACGCGTGACGCGAGCTTCTTTCCTCCCGTGACGCGTGCGTTTCTCAATCAGCATTTCGTCTCCGTAGGCTCGCTGCGCGTGGCCGGACAGCGCATCACGAACAGCACGTTTTCCATCGCCGTTCCCGGCCCCTACACCGTAATCGACGCGGCCGGCCGGCCGCTCGAGCGCGGTACGTACGCGGCCGGTACGCACGCGGCGAAAGCCGGCGCGAACGCGCGCTTCGTCGTCTGGAGCCCGGCCCTCGAACGCGGATTCAAACCGCTGTAGACTCCACCGCTCTCGGAGGGTCAATGGCTCAGGAAATCGACGCGTTACTGCAGGAAAACCGCGAGTTCCCGCCGTCGGACGAGTTCCGCGGCCAGGCGAACGCGAACGACGACGCGATCTGGTCGCAGGCCGCCGCCGACCGCGAGGCCTACTGGGCCGGGTGGGCGGAGCAACTCGACTGGCAGACGAAGTGGAGCCGCGTGCTCGAGTGGAACGCGCCCGACGCAAAGTGGTTCGTCGGCGGGACGCTGAACGCGTCGTACAACTGCCTCGATCGCCATCTCGAAACGCGCGGAGACAAGCACGCGCTGATCTGGGAAGGCGAGCCTGGAGAGATTCGCCGCATCACCTATCGCGAGCTGCACGCCGAAGTCTCCCGCTTCGCGAACGCGCTGAAATCGCTCGGCATCCAGAGCGGCGACCGCGTGGCCATCTACATGCCGCTGATTCCCGAAGCGGTCGTGGCCATGCTCGCCTGCGCGCGCATCGGAGCGGCGCACTCGGTGGTCTTCGGCGGCTTTTCCTCCGACGCGCTCAAAGACCGCATTCACGACCAGGAAGCGAAGCTCGTCATCACCGCCACCAGCGGCTTCCGCCGCGGTGCGGCCGTTCCGCTGAAGCAGACCACCGACGCCGCTGTCGCCGAGTGCCCGACCATCGAAAAGGTTGTGGTCGTGCGCCGGCGCGACGAAGACGAGGTGGCGATGCAGGACGGCCGCGACGTCTGGTATCACGACCTCACGGCCGCGGCCGAGGAGCGGTGTGAGCCGGTGTGGGTCGACTCGGAGCACCTGCTCTACATTCTCTACACCTCCGGAAGCACCGGAAAACCGAAAGGCATCGTCCACACCACCGGCGGCTATCTCACCGGTTGCCTCGCCACCACGAAGCTGGTGTTCGATCTCAAAGACGACGACATCTACTGGTGCACCGCCGACATCGGCTGGGTGACGGGGCATTCGTACGTCGTGTACGGACCGCTCGCCGCCGGCGCGACGGTGATGATTTACGAAGGAGCGCCTGATTTTCCGAAGCAGGACCGCTTCTGGGACATCATCGAGCGCCACAAAGTCACGATCTTCTACACCGCACCGACCGCGATTCGCGCGTTCATGAAGTGGGGGCGCCAACTTCCGAAAGCGCACGACATGTCGTCGCTGCGCCTCCTCGGATCGGTCGGCGAGCCGATCAACCCCGAAGCATGGATGTGGTACCACGAGAACATCGGCGGCGCGCGCTGCCCGATCGTCGACACCTGGTGGCAGACCGAAACCGGCGCGATCATGATCTCGCCGCTCCCCGGCCTCGTCGCCACGAAACCAGGCTCCGCGACGAAACCGTTCCCCGGCATCGACGCGAAGATCCTCGACGAGAACGGCAAAGAATGCGCGGCCGGCGGCGGCTACCTCGCCATCACCTCGCCGTGGCCGTCGATGCTGCGCGGCATCTGGGGCGATCCCGAGCGTTTCCGGCAGCAGTACTGGTCGAAGTGGCCCGGCATCTACTTCACCGGAGACGGCGCGCATCTCGACGACGACGGCTATTTCTGGCTTCTCGGCCGCGTCGACGACGTGATGAACGTGGCCGGCCATCGCATCGGCACGATGGAAGTCGAATCGGCGCTCGTCGATCACCCTGCCGTCGCCGAGGCTGCGTGCGTCGGCATCAACCACGACATCAAAGGAACCGCCATCGCGGCGTTCGTGATCGTCAAGGAGTCGCATCGCGAAGAAGCGTTCGCGGAGCCGGCGAAATTCGAGCAGGCGCTCAAATCGCACGTCGCCGCGAAAATCGGCGCGATCGCGCGCCCCGAAAAGATCATCGTCTCGTCGGATCTCCCGAAAACGCGCTCCGGCAAGATCATGCGCCGCCTTCTGCGCGACGTCGCGGAAGGACGCGCGTTGGGCGACGTCACGACGCTTGCCGATCCCGGCGTCGTCGCCACGCTCAAGGAAAAGTACGAGGAAGAGTCCTGAAGAAAGTCGCCCTCATCACCGGCGGCTCGCGCGGCATCGGCCGCGTGACCGCCATGCGTCTCCTGCTCGACGGCTGGACCGTCGCGTTCACGTACGGCCAGTCGAAAGAGGCGGCGCTCGCGTTCGAAGCCGAGTCGAAAGGCGGCGCCATCGCGTTCGAAGCCGACGTCCGTGACGGCGAGGCGAATCGCCGCGTCGCGGACGATGTGTTCTCCCGATTCGGCGCGATCGACGCGCTCGTCAACAACGCCGGCATCCGCCGCGACGCGCTGCTCTACAACATGACAGCCGAGCAGTGGCACGACGTGCTCGACACGAACGTCACCGGCGCCTGGTCGATGACCAAGGCCGTCCTGCCGTCGATGATGCAGCAGCGCCGCGGCGCGATCGTGAACGTCGCCTCGCTCTCCGGCCTGCACGGCGTAGTCGGGCAGACGAACTACTCCGCGGCCAAAG
>DASVUA010000606.1:0-9756 GCA_036387295.1 Thermoanaerobaculia bacterium
TCTGCGCTCGATTCTCACCTCGGGACAGCACCTGCTCAGCATCATCAACGACATCCTCGACCTCTCGAAAGTCGAAGCGGGGAAGATGGAGCTGTACCCCGAGACGTTCCCGGTGCGGATCGCGATCGACAGCGTCTGCCAAGTGATGAAAGGCCTTTCAGGCAAGAAAGGGATCACGTTCGAAGTCGAAGTGGACGACGAAGTGCGCGAGATCGAAAGCGATCACGCTAAGTTCAAGCAGATCCTCTACAACCTGCTCTCGAACGCCGTGAAGTTCTCGCGCACGAACGGCGTCGTCACGGTCCGCGCGCGCCGCGAGAACGACAACATCCGGATCTCGGTCATCGATCGCGGCATCGGCATTTCGGCCGAGCATCAGGCGGTCATTTTCGACGAGTTCCGTCAGGTCGATACGAAGACCAGCCGTTCACACGGCGGCACAGGCCTCGGCCTGTCGCTGGTGAAGAAATTCGTCGAGCTGCAGCGCGGAACGGTGCGAGTCACCAGCACGGTGGGCGAAGGAAGCGAGTTCACGTTCACGCTGCCGATCCGTTTCGCCGGCGCCGCGATTCCGAGTCCGATCGTCGGACCCGACGGCGTCGTCGTTCCTCCCGGCGACCGGGTGCTGGTGGTCGAGGATGAAGACGAAGCGTTCGACGCGCTGAGCGCCTATCTGCAATCGGCCGGGTATGTGCCGATCCGTGCGCGCACGGGCGAAGAAGCGCTGAAGCTCGCGCGCGTGATGCGTCCGCGCGCGATCACGCTCGATCTCGTCTTGCCGGGCATGGAAGGATGGCAGGTCCTGCGCGATCTGAAAGCGGATCCGCAGACGTGCGACACGCCGGTAATCATCGTGTCGATGGTCGAGAATCGCGAGCTCGCACTCGCATTCGGCGCGGCCGATTACTTCGTGAAGCCGGTCGACTGGCCGCGGCTGCTGCGGCGCGTGGCGGAGATCACGGAGCGCGATGCGTTGCCGCGCAACGCACGGCTGCTGCTCATCGACGACGATCTTTCCGTGCATCAGTTGCTCGAGCAGGAGCTGGTCGATGAAGGCTATGTGCTCGACGTCGTCACGTCGGGTCCTGAAGCGCTCGATCGCGCGGAGCAGTTGAAGCCCGACGTCATCATTCTCGACCTGATGATGCCCGGCATGAGCGGGTTCGAGCTCGCCGAACGGCTGCGCCAGCGCGAATCGACGGCGCACATTCCGATCGTCGTGCTGACGGCCAAAGACCTCACGCCGGACGATCGCGAGCAGCTACGTCACGGCGTGAGTGGTCTGGTGATGAAAGGCAGCGCCGCGGGCGCGCGTCTCATCCGCGCGATCCGTTCACTCGATTCTTCCCCGCGCGCTGTCCCTCCGGCCGCCTGAGCGGCTCGACGGGAGCGCCTGGTGCCGCGTCGGCGCTGTTGTTCTGTGCTGCGGGCTTTTGCGGCGTCACGTTGACCGGCTTCGTCGCGTTTTCCTGCGGCGTGCGGAACACGAGCGCGAGCATGCCGATGCCGAGGAGGCCGACCACGATGAGGAGAATCCCGCGGCTCGTGCCGGAGCTCTTCGTCGCCGCGGGCTGCGCGTTCGTTTCCGTGATCGCGACAGGCACCGGCTCTTGCGCACCAGCAGCCGGTGCAACCGAATCGAACGCCGGGTCGACGACCGGGACGTCTTCCGTCGCGGTGCCGGTATTCTGCGCGACCGCAGGAGCAGGAGTTGCTTCGACGACGGGAACCTGCCGCGGCGTAGCTTCAGCGACGCCAGGGGCGACCGCGGCAGCAGGAGTGGTCGTGTCGGTCGTGCGTGCAACGGAAGGCCGCGCATCCTTCGCGGTAACGCGATTCGCATCACGCGTCGCCGTGGTGTCCGCCGCGCGCGGCGCATTGCGGCGGCGCGTCGTTTCCGCTGCGGCCGAGCCGGTGGAGCGACGGGCTCTCAGCCCGTCGGCCGGTTGCCTCGTCGCGGTGACCGGAGCCACGTCGGCCGTGTCGACCGAACGCTGAACCGTCGACCGCTCAATTGTTGGGCGCTCGCCCGTGGAGCGCTCGACGAGCGGCGCGAGCCGCGGCGCATCGGCGTCCGCGAGGAGCACGCGAGGCGAGCGTCCTTCCAGCGCGCGAGCGAGCAGGAACTCGCGCGTCTCCGCGGTCGGGTAGAACACGTTGCCGTTACTGTCGACGATGCTGTGATCTTCGATGAAGCGCGCGAAGCCGGGGTACGCGCGCGCCAGCGTTTCGTACATTTCGGCGCCGTAAAACGCGCCGGTCGGATCGGTCATGTTGTACAGCCAGAGCTGGTGCAGCGCCTCGAACTGGGCGACCGGTTCACCGCGCCGCTTCGCTTCGTTGAACAGCGCGTCGAACGAGATGAAATCGTTTGCGCGTGCGGCTTCAGCGAGCGTAGGGCCGTGAAAGCTCCGAACCGGCTCGACCGCGGTCGCAATGAGCATGACCTCGGGAGCGGCGGTGCGGGGTGTGACCGCAGGGAGAGCATCTTCCTGTGCGGTGAGTGGAATGGTGAAAAGGAGAACGAAAAGCGCGTGATCGAGACGCACACGACCCTCCCGGCCTGATGAGTGCTTAGACCGGGAGAGTGTAGCGCGAATCTGAAAACGGAAGCGTGCGGAGTTCGTCGCGCGCGCTTACTGGCGCGGACGGGCCGCGGCCTGCTGGCCGAGGACGCGGGCGGTGTCGATCAGCTCCTGAATGGTCGTCTGATCTTTGCCGCTGGCCTGCAGGAGATAGATGCGGATCGCGCTGCCGACCGGAATCGGCGTGTTGGCCGGGTCGGAGTAGAAGCGCTCGAGACCCGACACCAGCTCGAATCCGGTGAGCTTCCCGGAGGTCGACGACTGGCGCTCGGTACGAACCGCGAGGCTCGCGCAGGGCGAGGTGGGACCGGCCGTGATGTCGATCTTGTCGAGCGCCTCACGGTAGCCCTGCGAGTATCCGATAGCCCAGAAGAGCTTCTCGGTGCTGCTGAGTCGAAGCCACTGATCGCCATTGTCCGGCGGCGTGATCTCGGGAGTGGTCGTGCGATCGGCGGCGAATCCGACGACCGCAAACATGAGCAGGGCGAACCCGACGACGAAGTTTTTCATTGACGTACCTTTTTTAGAAACCGGGCGGTGTGAACCGGCGCGATTCTAACCAAATCATAGAGGGGACGGAAGACGTTACTGGATGGCGCTTTGGATTTTCAATCGATAGCGTTCAACGTCAGCCGTCACCTCGATGTACGGCAGTGCTGCCGCGAGCTCGCGCCTGGCGCGGTCGTATTGCCCCGTTTCGTAAAGGGCAACCGCAACGTAGTAGCGATACGGCTCTTCGCCCCGTCGCAACGCGCCCGCGCGTTCGAACGCCGCGAGCGCTCCGGCGAAATCGCGTGCGCGGTACAGCCCTTCGGCGATGCGGATGGCCGTCGCGTGATCGGCCGAGGCAGGGTTCGCGAGCAGTTCGCGGTACGCGCGCCGCGCTTCGGGGAGATTCGACGAAACGAGCGCACGCTCGGCACTCGTGAACCGCGACGCGACTTCGCTCGCCGAGTACGCGGACGCAGGCTGTGAGGCTGGTGCGTTGGTCGTGTTCCGCGGCGTTGCAGACGTCGTCGCCGTCGCGGTCGATGGCGCTGCTGCAGGACGCGGCGTCTGCGCGCCCGGTGTGGGCGGTGTGCGCGGCGTGTTTTGAGCGGCCGGGGTGGTGGCTGACGTCGACGGCTGCTGTGCAGGCGTGCGTGCCGGAGTCTGCGAGGCCGGCGTGGATGTCGCCGGCGTGCGCGGGCGTTCCGTTGTGGCTGGCGTCTGCGTCCGTTCCGGCGTCTGCGTGGCGGCAGGGCGCGCTACTTCGACGTCGATGCGATCGACGATGGCAGGCGGCGCGGTGCGCGTGGTCGTCGTCGGCGTCGTGGTCGCGGTGCCGGCCGGCGTTGCGGTCGAGGGTGTGCCGCCGGTGGTCTGCGTTTGCGGCGCGGCCGTTTGCGGTTGCGTCGATTGCGCTGGCGTGGTCTGCGGCGTGGTTCCGACGACGGTCGTGCGCAACGGTGCCGGTGTGGGAGCGGGCGGCAGCTCTCCGCTTCCGCGCAGCGCCGCGAGCTCCGCGGCATTGAGTACGCCTGCGGCGAGTTTGTCGAACGCGGTCCGTACGGCTGCCGGAAGGTTCACGCGCGCAAATCGGCGGTCGATCCGTTCCGCGTTGTAGACGCGCCGCACGGCTTCGCGGGCGCGGTCAGGTTCGCCGAGGCGCGTGTGTGTGAGCGCGAGGTACGTCTGCGCAGTCTGATAGGCCTCGATGGCGTCGACGGAACCGAATGCTGCAAAACGCAGGTGCTGCGCGGCTTCGTCGAAGCGGCCGGCGTCATACGCCGCAATGCCGCGGCGAAGCAGGTTCGCGTAGAACTCGGTCGGAGTCGCAGCCGCCATCGGCAGCGCGGTGCAGATCAATACAGCGATCAGTGCTGTTGTGGAGAAGTATTTCCGCATGCGGATACCGGACACGACTGCAGAACAGGGGAAAGCCCGCGGCGATTCTCCCATAGGTCCAACCGGACATTGTGAGAAATGCGATAGGATTCCGTCACTTAAACCGTGAAAAGAAATGTGGTGGTCGTCGGTGGCGGACTCGCGGGGCTCGCCGCGTCGATTTATCTGGCGCGAGGCGGCCGCACGGTGACGCTTTTCGAGAAGCGCCGCATGCTCGGCGGCCGCGCGGTCACCAATCTCCGTCACGGGTATCGCTTCAACCTCGGCGCGCACGCCTTCTATCGCGACGGGCTCGCGGCCAAGGTGTATCGCGAGCTCGGCATCGCGGTTCGCGGCGGGCTGGTCAAGCCGCGCGGCATCGCGCTGCTGCACGGCGAAGAGCTGCGTCTTCCGACCAACTGGCTCTCGTTCATCGGCACCTCGCTCCTCTCGTTGCGCGGCAAGCGGCAGCTCGCATCCGCGCTGCTGCACATCCGCCGCTTCGGCGGCACGCGCGCCGGCGCGGTGACGCTGCGCGAATGGACGGACGCGCGCATGAGCGATTCGCGCGCGCGGCTGGTGCTCGAGGCGCTGGTGCGGCTCGCGACGTATTCCGATCACCCCGAGCTCGAAAGCGCGCCGCTTGCGCTTGCGCAGATGAAAGTGGCCATGCGCGGTTCGCTGTACGTCGACGACGGCTGGCAGAAAATCGTCGATTCGATGCACAGCGCCGCGATCTCGTCGGGCGTCAATTTCGTTTCGAGCTCGCGCGTGGTCGGCGTGCAGCATGACGGCGCCGTGCGGGCGGTGGAACTCGGCGGACTCGAGGTCGACGCCGACCGGATGGACACCCAGGCGATTGCCTATCCTTCCAAGCCTGAGGACGTCGAAGGGGCGCGTCTGCCGGCGGAGACCGTGCTGCTCGCGGTCGATCCCACCACCGCCGCGTCGCTCGTCGGCGATGCCGGCGCGGAGTGGGCGCACGCGCGTCCGGTGACCGCGGCCTGTCTCGACGTTGCGCTGCGCGCCTTGCCGAGGCCGCGAAACGTGTTCGCGCTCGGAATCGATCAGCCGCTGTATTACTCGGTGCATTCCGCGTTCGCGCAGCTGGCGCCGAAAGGCGGGGCGCTGATTCATCTCTCGAAGTACAGTAAGGATCGTCACGGCACGGACGAGGAGCTCGAGGGCTCGCGGCCGCGGCGGACGACCGCGGCGATCGAAGACGAACAGGAGCTCGAAGCGCTGCTCGACCGGATGCAGCCCGGCTGGCGTGAGGTGCTGGTGCATCGCCGCTTTCTGCCGGCCATGACCGTTACGAACGCGCTCGTCGCGCCCGGCACGAAACGCCCGTCACCGGTGACGAGCGTGCGCGGTCTCTACATCGCGGGCGATTGGGTCGGCGAAGAAGGCCTGCTCTCTGATGCGGCGCTCTGGAGCGCGCGCGCGGCGGCGAAGGCGATCCTCGAATCGTGACCCGATGACGCGTGTGTGCGGCGACCCCGATCGCCGCACACGCGCATGATCACGAGAGGCTCACTCCGCGCTGCGCAGTCGCACGCTGCCGCCGGAGGAGCGGAGCACGAGACGTGGTCCGCCGCCGTTGAGGGTTCCGTGCAGTTCGTCTTTGTCGACGGAGCCCTGCACGGTGATCGGCAGATCCGAAACGACGCTGCCGCCGCTGGCGCGCGCATCGACTTCGGCGCCAACGCCGCGGCTCACCATCACGGTCACGTTGCCGCCGGAGGTGGTGAGCGACGAGTCGGCCGCGGCCTGACGGGTGAGGGTCGCGTGAATCGAGCCGCCGGAGGTCGAGGCATCCACCATGCCGGCCGCGCCGTCGATGCGGATGTTGCCGCCGCTGGTTTTGGCGATCACGTCGCCGCCGCTGCTCGCGAGCTTGATCGAACCGCCCGAGGTTCGCGCTTCGACGCGGCCGGTCGTGGCGCCGATGTCGATCGAGCCGCCGGAAGTACGCGCGTCGATCGCGCCGTTCGCGGCCGCGACGCGGATCGCGCCGCCGGAAGTCTTGAGCACCGAATCGCGGCCGAGAGTTCCGGTCGTGATTGAGCCGCCCGACGTGCGCACATCGACGGTGCCGCCGATGTTCGCGAGCTCGATGCCGCCGCCCGACGTGCGGAGCTGCAGGTTGTAGCGCGCGGGAACGCGAACGTTCCACTGCACGTCGTAATCGTCGCTCCAGAAGAAGCGGGTCCGGTTGGCCGGCAGCTCGTCTTCGATGATGACGTCGTTGCCGTCCTGCCGGAACGTGATGCGGTGGTCGGCGAGCGACTCGGCGCCGCGGCGGCCGTCGGCCTTCCGCGTGATCTCGATCGATACGCCTGTGCCACCCGAGACGACTTTGATCCCGCCGAGGTCGGCGTCGAGGCGGAGTGTGCCGCCTTCAGAGACGTTGAAGCCTTTGCGGATCACGTCGTCGGCTGCAAAGACGGTCGTGGTGAAGGTGAGGACGAGAGCGAGCGGAAGCAGTCTGCGCATGGCCGTTCATACGCCTCGCTGTCCGAAAAGTTTGAAGTAAACTCCGCCGCATGTCGATCGACGAAGCCCAGTTCAAGCTGGCCATGTCGCATTTCGCCAGCGGCGTCACGATCGTGACGACTGAGCACGAGGGACGGCCGTACGGGATGACGGTCGCTTCCTTCGCCTCGCTCTCGCTGCATCCGCCGCTCGTTCTCGTCTGCATCGAGAAGAGCGTGAAGACGCACGACGCGATCGCCGGTGCCGGCGCGTTCGGCGTGAGCATCCTCGCGCAGACGCAGCAGGCGGTTTCGGGCAAGTTCGCCTCGAAGCGCGACGACAAGTTCGACGGCGTGAGCGTCCGCCGCGGCGAGTTGAACGTGCCGCTCATCGAGGGGGCGACATGCACGCTCGAGTGCCGTCTCCACACGCAGCTTTCCGGCGGCGATCACACGATCTTCGTCGGCGAGGTCGTCGATGCGCAGACGACCGAAGACGCTCCGCTGGTGTACTACCGCAGCGCCTATCGAGAGCTGAAGTAATGCGCGACATGAGCGATACGCTGCGCGCGACGTTTCGTCGCGTCCTGCGTCTGGAAAACCGGCGCAGCGCCCTGCGCCACGGCCGGCTCGATCGCATCCACGCCTTCGAGTCGCAAATCCTCGGCAATGCGCGCGAGCTCACCATCTATCTGCCGCCCGGCTACGACGATCATCCCGAACGCCGCTATCCGGTGCTCTACATCCAGGACGGGCAGAACCTGTTCGATGCCGACCGCGCGTACGTTCCGGGGCAGCACTGGCGGCTGCACGAAGCCGCGGATGTGGCGATCGGGGAGCGCACCGCGAGCCCGATGATCATCGTCGGAATCGATCACGCGGGCGTCGGCCGCATGGACGAATACACGCCGGCCAAAGACGAGAAGCACAGCGGCGGCGGGCGCGCGAGCGATTACGCGCGCATGCTGATCGAGGAACTGAAGCCGGTGATCGACGAGCGTTACCGGACGCTCGGCGACGCGTCGAATACGGCCGTCGCAGGCTCTTCGCTCGGCGGCCTGTTCTCGCTGCATGCGGTGTTCACGCGGCGCGACGTGTTCGGCCGCGCCGCGGCGATCTCGCCGTCGGTGTGGTGGGCCGATCGCGCGATTCTCAGGACGGTCGAAGAGTACGGCGGCGAGGCTCCGCGGCTCTGGGTCGACATCGGCGGACGTGAAGGAGCGGAGGCGCTGCGCGATGCGCGCGACCTGCGCGACCGCATCACGGCGAAAGGGTGGAGCGACGAAACGTTTCACTACTACGAAGATCGCCGCGCCGATCACAGCGAGCGCGCGTGGGCGAAGCGCGTCCGCATCGTGCTGGAGTTTTTGTTCCCGCCGGCGTAGTTTGCGGTCCTGATGCCCGTCCGCGACACGCTCGCGCGGCCGATGCGCGACCTGCGCATCTCCGTCACGGATCGCTGTAATTTCCGCTGCACGTACTGCATGCCGAAGGAGGTCTTCGGCCGCGATTTCGCGTTTCTCGAGCGCGCGGAGCTCCTGACGTTCGAGGAGATCGCGCGCGTCGCGCGCGTGTTCGTGCAGCACGGCGTCGAGAAGGTGCGTCTGACCGGCGGCGAGCCGCTGCTGCGCCGCGATCTCGAGCGGCTCGTGGCGAGCCTCGCGGCGATCGAAGGGCTGCACGATATCGCACTGACGACCAACGGCTCGCTCCTGACGCGCGAGAAAGCGCGCACGTTGAAGGCGGCGGGTCTGAGCCGCGTGACGGTCAGTCTCGATTCGCTCGATGACGCGGTGTTTCGCGCGATGAACGACGTCGACTTTCCGGTGTCGCGCGTGCTCGACGCGATCGGGATCGCGCACGATGCGGGGCTCGGTCCGGTGAAGGTGGACGTGGTGGTGAAGCGCGCGGTGAACGACGCGGGGATCGTGCAGCTCGCGCGGCATTTTCGCGGGACGCCACATATTCTTCGCTACATCGAGTACATGGACGTCGGCAACTCGAACGGCTGGCGCCTCGACGAGGTGGTGTCCGGGCGGGAGATTCTCGCGACGTTGCAGCGCGAGTGGCCGCTCGTGCCGGCGGACGCGAACTACTTCGGCGAGGTCGCCGACCGCTGGCAGTACGCCGACGGCGCCGGCGAGATCGGCGTGATCACCTCGGTCACACAACCGTTCTGCGGCTCCTGCACCCGCGCCCGCCTCGCCGCCGACGGAAAGCTCTACCTCTGCCTCTTCGCCGGCTCCGGCCACGATCTTCGCGCCCTCCTCCGCGCCGGAGCGGCCGATGATGAGCTGGAAACCGCGATCGCCCGCGTCTGGCGCAACCGCGACGACCGCTACTCCGACATCCGCACCGACGCCACCCCCAGCCTGCACAAAGTAGAAATGAGCCATATCGGCGGCTGATGCGCGAGAGGAGTGTTTGGTGGAGCGGCGGGCTCTTAGCCCGCCGGACTGCTCGCTGCTGCGGCAGCGTTGCTGCCGCGAGGGAAAGCGGTCACTGGCGTCACCGCACTCCAAACTGAACGCGCGGTTCGCGAGAGCGGTTTGTTCGGTGGAGCGGCGGGCTTTAGCCCGCCGGTCTGCTCGTTGGCTGCGGCAGCGCTGCTGCCGCGAGTGAAAGCGGTGACTGGCGTCACCGCACTCCAAACTGAACGCGCGGTTCGCGAGAGCGTGCTGTTTTGGTGGAGCGGCGGGCTCTTAGCCCGCCGGCCGCTCGTTGGCTGCGGCAGCTTTGCTGCCGCAAGGGAAAGCGGTGACTGACGTCACCGCACTCCACAGTGAAGGTGCGGTGTCGCGAGAGCGGGTGTTTGGTGGAGCGGCGGGCGC
>DASVUA010000607.1:0-10047 GCA_036387295.1 Thermoanaerobaculia bacterium
AGATGATGCAGAGCTGGTTCGGAATTCAGGAATTCAAGCTCGAAAATCATATCGACAAAGTCGTCATCGTCATCGTTTTTCTTTCGATTCTGCCGATGATTATCGAATACTGGAAAGCGCGGCGCGAGAAAAAGCGCGAAATGGCGAGCGGGGCGGAAGTCTAACGGCGTTTGACTTCGAGGCTTCGTTAACTTAAAATCTAACACTTGACTTATCGGGGCGTGGCTCAGCCTGGTAGAGCGCACGGTTCGGGACCGTGAGGTCGGAGGTTCAACTCCTCTTGCCCCGACCAATTTGACGTCGCGACCGTTGTCGGTTCTCCTTTCCCCATGGCGCTCGAACAGGAACCGGTCTTCATCGCGGCCACCGTTGCGGAAGCAGAGTTCGTCGAAGAGCTCCTCGATCGAGAAGGGATCGAGTTCGAGCTCACTCCCGAGCCTTACCTGCGCGGCGGCATGTTCTCGGTGATGTGCCTGCAGGGCTTGCTGTTCATTGTGCTGCGCGGGCAGGCGGCGTATTGCCGCGCGCTGCTCACCGATGCGGGGCTCGAGCGCGGCGTCGTCAACGCACGCGACTACAACTGAGCGCTGCCGCGCGCGGCGCGCTCAGCGCTTCCAAGGCACGTCATCGACGCCCGCACGCCGGTTGGCGAATCGCGCCGCCACGAAGAGGTAATCCGATAAACGATTGAGGTAGGCGATGGTCGAGAGCGTGGCCGGCGAGTCGTCGTGCAATGCGACGACGAGGCGTTCCGCGCGGCGGCAGACCGTTCGCGCCACGTGCAGCTGCGCGGCGGGGGCGGAGCCGGCGGGAAGAACGAAATTGCGCAGCGGCTCGAGCTCGCGCTCCATCGTGTCGATCGCCGTCTCGAGCTCTTCGATCCGTTGCGGGTCGACGCCGGGAAAGCGGCTCGTGCCGGGCGAGGCGAGATGCGCGCCGATCTCGAACAGGTCGTGCTGCACCTGATGCAGCACCGCGTCGGTCTCGCCGGGGATGAGTGACGAGCGGGCGACGCCGACGTGCGAGTTGAGCTCGTCGAGCGTGCCGTACGCTTCGATGCGCGCGTCGTTTTTCGCGACGCGCGCACCACCAAAGAGCGAGGTCAGTCCTTCGTCGCCGGTGCGTGTGTAGATCTTCACGCTTCGGCTTCGAGCTGGCGAATCCGTTCCTTCACCACCATCTCGGCGAGATCAGGAATCACTTCCCACGCGATGTTGCGGACGAGCTGGTCGGACATCAGCTCGACGACGCGGCGTGCGATGCGGTCGATCTGCTCGTCCGAAAGGTCGCTGCCGCGCGCGGCGATGGCCATCGGCGGCGCGTCGGGCGCGAGCGCCGGCGGCGGAACGGCCGGCTCGTCAAGCTCCGACGCGGCTTCGGCGGCGGCGACCGGCGACCAGGAGGGCTCGGTTGCGGGGACCGGATCGGGCGCGGAGGTGGTCTCCGTGGAGAACGGGAGATCTTCCGGCATCGGCTCGTTGAAGGGCGAGGAGGGCTCGGCGAACGGCGCGGCGGCAGCGGTCGAGAAGCTTTCCGCGGCCGGCGTGTCGATCGCGCTCGTGTCGGCGGTCGGCGACCAGAGCGATTCGACCGGCTCGGGCATGTCGCCCGCGGGTGCAGCGAACGGCGAGCTCGCCTCGGCCGGCTCGCTCCAGGGCGAAGGTTCCGGTTCCGCCTCTGAGGAGGTGGAGAAATCGTTTGCAGGGATGGAGAAATCGCCGCTCTGCGCCGAAAAGTCGCTGCCGGCGGAGGAGAAATCGGCCGGCGCTGGAGCGGCCGGCGAGGAGAAATCAGGGACGACCGACGGGAACGCCGCCGGCGGTTCAGGCGCCGTTTCGGCCGCGCGCTCCGGCTCGGATGCCGCTGGCGATCCGAAATCGTCGAAGCTCAGTTTCGGGAAGGCGCGCGTTTCGCCGAACGCCGGCGCGTCGTCGGCCGGCTCGCCCCACGGCGCAGGCTCCTGCTCGGCGGCGGGAGGAGGCGTCGAGGCGGCCATCTGCTGCAGGTCGTCGAAACTCATCTTCGGGAACGCGCGAGTCTCGCCGCCGAAAGCCGGTGCGTCGTCGTCGGCAAACGGCGAGGGGGCGCTGTCGAACGCAGGAGGCGCGCTCTCGAATGGCGAGGCGGCGCTCTCCACGGCGGCCGCGCTGCCGAACGGCGACCCGGCGGCCGGCTCGTTCCAGGGCGACGGCTCCGGTTCCGGGGCGGCTTCGGGCGCCGGGGCCTGCGAGGCATTCGCCATCTGCTGCAGTTCGTCGAAGCTCATGCGCGGGAACGCGCGGGTCTCGCCGCTGAACTCGTCCGCCGGCGGCGGCGCTCCGAATGGCGATTCCGGCTCCGGCTCCGCGGCCGGGGCGCCGAAGTGGTCGAACGATCCGGCCGGCGCAAATGCTGCCGGTTCGGCGGCGTACGGCTCGGCGGGTGTTTCCCACGGCGACGGCTCGGGTGCTGCCGGTGCGGCGGGCGGCGGCTCCGGGGCGGCCGAGGCGCTGGCGGCGCTCGACAGCTCGTCGAAGCTCATGCGCGGAAACGCGCGGGTCTCGCCGCTGAAATCGGTCGACGGCAGCTCGAACGGCATCTCCGTCGTCGCCTGCGGCGCGGGAGCCGCACCGAAGATGTCGGACTCGTGCGTGAACGCGTCGCCGGTCGAGAAGGCACTCGGCTGCGCCGTCGGCGTCTCATCCATCCACGGCGACGCGGCAGACTCGGGCTCTGGCGCGGCTGCCGGTGCAGCAGCGCTCTGCGCCGCCGCGATCAGCTCTTCGACTTTATGGATCAGGCTCTGCGACTCGAACGGTTTGGTGACCACGGCATCGCAGCCGGCCTTCTCGGCGCGGTCGGGATCGAACGGCTCGAACGTGCCGGTGAGGAGCACGACCGGAATGTTGCGGAAGTCGGGATGCGACTTCACGTACTCGCAGACTTCGTATCCGTTCTTCTCCGGCATGATGATGTCGGAGAGGATGATGTCGGGTCGCATCTCGGCGAGTTTTTGCACCGCCTTGGCGCCGTTGTTGACGGCCGTGACCTCGTAATCGCCGTCGGAAAACGTCAGCTCGACGACCTTCTGGATGGTGATACTGTCGTCCGCGAGAAGGATCTTTTTCGGCATTGATCTGGCTCCGTGAATGCCGAGCAAGCTACCACGGCAGCTGAGGCGGGACAAGAGATTACGGATGGCGGAAGAGTTCCTGATTCTGGGGCATCGCGGCAGTCCGAAACGCTTTCCTGAGAACACGATCGCGTCCTTCGAAGAGACGCTTCGCGCCGGTGCGGACGGCTTCGAGACCGACCTTCGTCTGCTGTTCGACCGGACCGCCGTGCTCTACCACGACGACGAGCTGCACGAAGACGAGGTCGAGTCGCTGACCTTCACTCAATGCGCCGAGCGTGGGGCGATGGTGGAGCGGCTCTCCGATCTATCGCAGTTCGCCGGCCGCGGCATGATGGTGCTCGAGGTGAAGCGGGCGCGCTGGGAGGAGACGCTCGTGCAGCACGTGAGCGAATGGCCGAACTCCGTCATCGCCTCGTTCGATCATTCCATCCTCACCGAGCTTCGCCGTCTCGATGTCGCGCTGCCGCTCGGCATCACGTTCCACGGCTATCTCGTCGACGTGGCCGCCTACGCCGCCCGTCTCGGCGCGACCTGGGCGTTTCCGAACTACCACTTCGTCGATCGCGACATGGTCCAGTCCCTCCACGACCGCGGCATCAAAGTCATGCCGTGGACCGCGAACCGGAAGCACGAGTGGGAACGCCTCCGCGAGCTCGGCTGCGACGGCATCATCACCGATCTGCCGGCTGAGGCGGTGGAGTGGCGGAGATTGGGAAATTGAAAATTGAGAATTGAAAATGGAAAAAGCGAAGTGGCGAGGCTGACGATGGCTGCACTCCGATCTTTCAATTTCCAATTTTCAATTTTCAATTTCCTCGGTATGCCTTGCTACACTGCCGCGCACACGGGAGGGGGGAGACGGACATGAGACTCTGGGAATACAAGATCATCAACGTCCGGTCGGAGAATTACTCGATGGATCCGCGGCGCGCTGAAGAGCTGAATCGCCTCGGGGATGACGGGTGGGAGTTGGTCAGCATCACCTCGATCAACTTCAAAACAGGCGCGACCGATCACATCGGCATGGTCTTCAAGCGCGAGAAACAAAGCGCGCAGGCTTGACGCCGCGCGCTCACCTCTCCGAAATCAATCCAAAAAACGAGACGCGGACGCTGACTCTCAGCGCCAGAACGGGATGAAGTACTCGTCCGCCTCATCGTCGTTCTTCACGCCCGGCAACGGTGTGTGACGGACGGTCAGCATGTGGCGTCCCGCGGCGAGCGAGCCCACCGGAATCAGCGCGAGCCGTCCCGCCACACGCCCGTGCGGATGGCGGAAGAAGAGGAACTCCGGCTTCGCGACCGGCTCTCCGTCCAGCGCGATCTGATAGACGCGATCGAAGCACGCCATGAGCGCGGCCGTCCGTGCCGGCGGGAGCTTCCGCCGCCGCGCGATGAAGAAGCCGTCATCGCGCAGCGGGGTGACGCCGGGACAGAGCGCCTTCATCCGTTCGTTGTCTTCCTGCGCGTCGTACGGCACGAAGAGACGGAGATACGCTCCCTCGACCACATCCGCCTGGATCGACGGCTCCTGTGCCGGCACATCGTCGTCGCGCAGGTTGTCGTAATGAATCGCGCGCACCTGTTGCTCGCGCGCCTGATGCGGGTAATACACATAGCTATCGAAGCCGAGGATGCCGCGCGTGTAGAAAACGCTCACCATGAAGACGAAGACCATCGCGTAGAGGAACGTCACGAGCATCGCGGTGACCTTTCGCTTCGACGAATGCGAGGCGAAGGTGAAAAACACCGGCGCGTAGATGAAGTTGAACGTGACGTAGTACATCCACCGCATCGACCCGAGCGCGAGCTTCTCGGCCAGGGGTGAGACGGGACGCTTCCTGCTTCTTCTGTCGACCGTCGCGGCGAAGCTCTGCATGACGAGGTAGATCCCGAACACCGTGAGGATCACCGGCATCCCGAGCTTGTCGTTGCCGGTGATCGCCATCGCGATGGAGGCAATCGCCCACGCGAACAGCGACCAGACCGACATCATGAGAAAGATCATCAGGAAGAGAAAGACGAACGCGAAGATCGACGCCGCGATGCGATCGGCGCGGTCTTCGATCTGCTCGAGCGTCAGCAGCCGCTCTTCGTAAAACTTCCGGAAGATCTCCCCCTGTTCGAGCTTGTCGCGATCGACGCCGGTCGGGAAGACGCTGCGCAGTCCCATGATCGCGACCCAGAAGCCGCGCAGCAGAAAGTGGGCGGCGATGGCGACGATGAGGCCGTACGCCACCAGCTTCCCGACGTAGTACATCGTGAAGACGGTTCCGAACGCCGAGCCGCCGACGTGCGCCGACGTGCGCATCCACCACTCGTCGAGCAGCGCGGGAAGCTGCAGCAGCGCGAAGACGAGACCGGCAGAGATGAGCAGCTCGAGCTCGCGCGTGAGCTGAAACAGCGACTTTTCGGCGGACTCGGTGCTGGCGGTCTCCGTCACGCGGCGAGTTTACATTTGATATCTTCGCCCGCCGATGTCCGAGCGCCCATTCCTCATTCTGATCGTCATCGACGGCTTCGGTCTGCGCACCGACGAGCAGTACAACGCCATCGCCCAGGCCGAGACGCCCCGTTTCGCGTCGCTCTTTCGCGACTCGCAGTGGACGACACTCGAAGCCTCAGCACTCGCGGTCGGACTTCCTCCCGGGCAGATGGGCAATTCCGAAGTCGGCCATCTCAACATCGGCGCGGGACGCGTCGTCGATCAGGACATCGTTCGCATCTCGAAGAGCATCGCGGCCGGCGAGCTCGCGACCAACGTCGCGTTCCTCGAGGCGGTGAAACAATCGCGCGCGGTCCACTTTGCCGGGCTGCTGTCCGACGGCGGCGTCCACTCACAACAGGAGCATCTGCACGGCCTCATCGACGCGGCGCTGGAGCTCGGTGCGCGCGACGTGTTCGTGCATGCGATTCTCGACGGCCGCGACACGCCGCCGCGCTCCGCCGAGCGATACCTCGGGCGTCTTCTCGCGCATCTCGAAGGAAAGCCGAACGCGCGCCTCGCCACGATCATCGGCCGCTACTTCACGATGGACCGCGACAAACGATGGGAGCGCGTGCAGCGCGGCTACGACCTCATGACGCTCGGCGTCGGGACGGAGACCAAAGACCCGCTCGAAACGCTGCGCCGCTTCTACGAGCAGAACGTCACCGACGAATTCGTCGAGCCGATCTCAGTCGTCGGAGCCGACGGCGCGCACCGCGGCCGCGTGGAAGACGGCCACGCGCTGATCTTCTTCAACTTCCGCGCGGATCGCGTGCGCCAGATCGTCACCGCGTTCAAGGACGCCGAGTTCGACGGCTTCACGCGCGCCGTGCGGCCGAACGTGCGGCTCGCGACGATGAACCGCTATCACGAAAAGTTCGACCTGCCGGTGCTCTTTCCGCCGCAGGAGATTCGCAACAACCTCGGCGAAGTGCTCTCGCGCGCCGGCCTGCGGCAGTTCCGCATCGCCGAGACCGAAAAGTACGCGCACGTGACGTTCTTCTTCAACGGCGGCTCCGACCTGCAGTTCGAAGGGGAAGAGCGCCTGCTCGTCTCATCGCCGAAAGTCGCGACTTACGACCTGCAGCCGGCGATGTCGGTGCACGAGGTGACGGACCGCGTGGTCGAGGCGATCGAGTCGCACCGGTACGACGTCATCATCATGAACATCGCGAATCCCGACATGGTCGGCCACACCGGGATGATGGACGCGGCCGTCCGCGCGGTGCACGAGACCGACATCGCGATCGACCGCATTCTCACCGCCACCGAAGCGCGCGACGGCGTGGCACTCATCACCGCCGATCACGGCAACGCGGAGTTGATGTTCGACGAAGCGACCGGCCAGCCGCACACCGCCCACACCATGAATCCCGTGCCGCTCATTTTGTTCGACGCGAAGAAACGCTACGGCGCCTTGCGCGGCGGCGGCGTGCTCTCGAACGTCGCCCCCACCATCCTCACCATCCTCGGCCTCGAAAAGCCGGCAGAGATGACCGCCGAGTCGCTGCTCGTGCCCGACCCGGCAGTGGTCGTCGCGTGAGGCAAATCGCCGCACGGTTCCGTTCCGGTGGAGCGGCGGGCTCTCAACCCGCCGAGGGTCGCACGCCGCACGACAAGCCTTGTGTCATCCCGCGCTTCAGCGCGGGATCCCCTGCCGAAGCGAGACGCCGTCGCTCATCTGCAGGGGATTCCGCGCTGAAGCGCGGAATGACACAGGACACGGGCGTCCATGTGACCATCGGTGCGACTCCGGAGCACTCCTTCGCATGAGCGAGCAACTCATCCTCGTCCGTCATGGCGAGACGCTGCACAACGTCGCCGGCATCGCGCAGGGGTGGGCCGACAGCGACCTTTCGGAACGCGGGCAGGAGCAGGTGCGCCGGCTCGGCGAACGCCTTCGCCGCCACCGCTGCGACGCGATTTTCGCCTCGCCGCTCGGACGCGCGCTCGCGACCGCGAACGTCATTCGCGACGTGATTGGCCTCGAGATCACGCTCCTCGACGATCTCCGCGAGATGAGTTACGGCACGTGGGAGCAGCGCTCGTTTCTCGACATCCGCCGCGACGAAGCGGAGGCGTACGAGCAGTGGGTGGCCGACCCGGAAGCGAAGAGCCCGAACGGCGAATCGCACGCCGACGTGCGCCGGCGGATGGAGCGGGCATTCGAGACCGTCCGCTCGGCGCGCCGGCCGCTGCTCGTCACGCACGGAACCGCAATTCGCATCGGCGCCACCGCGCTGCTCGACGTGCCGGTGATGACGGCGCGGCGCTTCGCGCAGGACAATGCCGCAATCAACGTCTTCTTCTGGCGTGTCGACCGGTGGGTCCTCCGGACCTGGAACGACACGTCGCACTGTGTGGAGCGATGAACGGCGCGCAGCCACGCTGCCGCCCGTCGCATTCGGAGTAACCAATCGATGATTCTCGAAGACATCACGAACCAGCTCACCGAAACCATCAAATCGCGGACGCTCGCGCTGTTCGGCCATCCGGTCGAGCGCGTCGTTCTGCAGGTGCCGCCGCGGATGAACATGGGCGACCTCGCCACGCCGGTCGCACTCGAGCTGGCGAAAGCGTTGAAGCGCAAGCCGCGCGAGATCGCGGAACAGCTCGCGAACGGCATGACCTTGCCGGTGCTCGTCGAATCGGTGAGCGTCGAAGGTGCCGGCTATCTCAACTTCCGCTTCGATCGCGGCGGCTTCACCGCTTCGCACTTTCGCGGCGTGCTCGAGCCGCCTCCGCCGTCCGGCGCGCGGGTGATCGTCGAGCACACGAACATCAATCCGAACAAGGCCGCGCACATCGGTCACCTGCGCAACTCGGTTCTCGGCGACACCTACGTCCGCTGTTCGAAGTGGCTTGGGGATCGCGTGGAGACGCAGAATTACATCGACGACACGGGCGTGCAGGTCGCGGACGTCGTGGTCGCATTCGAGCGGCTCGAAAAACGGAGCCTGGCCGACGTCGAGCAGCTCATCGCGACGTCGGAGCGTTTCGATTACCTCTGCTGGGATGTCTACTCGAAGATGGCGCAGTACTACGCCGATCATCCCGAGGCGATGGAATGGCGGCGCGAAACCCTGCATCGCATCGAGCATCGGGAAGGCGATACGGCGAAGCTCGCGACGATCGTCGCGCGCGCGGTCGTGCAGCGCCATCTCGAGACGATGCTCCGCCTCGGCATCGAGTACGACCTCCTGCCGAAAGAGAGCGACATCATTCACCTGCACTTCTGGGATCGCGCGTTCGAGCTGCTGAAGAACGCCGGTGCGGTGGTGATGGAAACCGAGGGGAAACACAAGGATTGCTGGGTCATGAAGCTCGACGAGGCGGAAGAATTCGCCGGCATGAGCGAGCCAGACAAGATCCTCGTCCGCTCGAACGGCACTGTCACCTACACCGGCAAAGACATCGCGTATCAGCTCTGGAAGCTCGGCATGCTCGACCGGACGTTCGACTACCGCAAGTTCCCGTTCAGCTACACGCTTTGGGAGACGACGCATACCGGCGACGGTGATCCGAGCGCTCCGAAGTTCGGCGGCGCCGCGCGTGTGGTGAACGTCATCGACTCGCGTCAGGCGTACTTGCAGAAGGTCGTGAAAGAAGGCGTGCGCAAAGTCGCCGGCGCGCAGGCAGCCGAGGCCTCGGTGCACTTCGCGTATGAAATGGTGGCGCTCACGCCTGCCACGGCGAAAGTGCTCGGCATGCAGCTTTCGGAAGAAGACGCGACGCGCGCATACGTCGAAATGTCGGGCCGCAAAGGCCTCGGCGTGAAAGCCGACGACATGCTCGACGAGCTCGAACGGAAAGCGACGGAAGCGGTGGAGAAGAATGCCGCCGATTTTGCGGCCGGCGAGGCCGATCTGATCGGACGGCAGGTCGCGATCGCGGCGCTGCGCTACTTCATGCTCCGCTTCGGCCGCAACAAAGTGATCGCGTTCGATTTCGACGAAGCGCTGCGCTTCGAAGGCGACTCCGGCCCGTACCTGCAGTACTCGACCGTGCGCGTGCAGAACATCTTCCGGAAGATGGCCGAGCGCGGCGTCGACCCGCGCATCGATGAGCGCGCGGTCGAAGACCTCACTCTGAATCAGGGGCTGACCGACGAGATGTGGGATCTGGTGCGGATGTCGGCCGAGCTGCCCGGCATCGTCCGCCGCGCGGTCGACTCACTCGAGCTCTCGGTCATCACCCAGTACCTGCTCGAAATGGCCCAGAAGTTCAACAGTTACTACCACAAGTACCCGATCATGAACGAGAAGGACCCCGCCGAACGCCAGCGCCGCGCCGTCTGCGCGGAAGTGTTCCGCAGAACGATGATCGTCGCGACCGGATTGCTCGGAATCCCGGTGCCGGAGCGGATGTAGCGGACGTTCCCTGCATTCGTGAAGCGGCGGGCTCTTAGCCCGCCGGTTTCAAATGTTCGGCGGGCTAAGAGCCCG
>DASVUA010000608.1:0-3860 GCA_036387295.1 Thermoanaerobaculia bacterium
CTCCGACTGAGCATGGTTGCCGATCCGAGCGCCGCGCCGCGGCCTGCGGCTGAAGACGAACTGCCGAAGATGACGTTCCTCGATCATCTCGAGGAGCTTCGCAAACGGCTGGTGGTTTCGCTGATCGCGGTGGCGGTCGGCTTCTTCATCTGCTGGGGCTTCGCGGAAACGATCTTCGGGTATCTGCAGGCGCCGCTGACGAACTTCCTCCCGCCCGGCGACAAGCTCGCGTACACGCGTCTCACCGCTCCCTTTTTTCTCTACATGAAGGTGGCGTTTTTCGCCGGACTGTTCCTCGCCTCGCCGGTCGTGCTGCTACAGCTCTGGATGTTCATCGCACCCGGCTTGTACAAAAAGGAGCGGCGGCTCGCGGCGCCGTTCATCATCTTCGGCACGCTGTTCTTCGCGCTCGGCGGCTACTTCGGCTATCGATTCCTCTTGCCGGCAACCTGCAGCTTTTTCGTCGAGACCGGCAAGCAGTTCAAGCAGATGGTGACGGTGGACGATTACTTCTCGTTCGCGAGCACGATCATCCTCGCGACCGGCGTCGTCTTCGAGACTCCGATCCTCATCTTCTTCCTCGCCCGCCTCGGCATCGTCACGCCCGCGTTCCTGATGCAGAAGTTCAAGTACGCGGTCGTCCTCTCGTTCGTCATCGCCGCCGTCGTCACGCCCACCCCCGACATGGTCACGCAAGCAGCGCTCGCCATTCCGATGATCTTTCTCTATCTGATCGGAGTGGGCGTGGCGTTCCTGTTCGGCAAGAAAGTGGAGTAGCCGAGCGCCGCTGCGCGGCGGGCGTTCGGCGTTAGGCGTTTGGGGTGTTGCGGCTCACGACCGGGCTCACTGAGGGTTAAACCCCAAAAGCCCAACGCCGAACGCCCGCGCGCGCAGCGCGCGCCCTATCTCTCCACTTCGAAATCGGCGCTGATCGCCGGCAGTGCGTCGTTGAAGATCAGCACGGTCTCGGCGATGGGAAAGAGGACGGTGTGATTGCGGGCCTGCACTTCGAGCACCACTTCGTAGTAGCCGGTGTCGTTGATCGCGATCAACGTGGCGGCTTTGCCTTTGATCTCGAGCGTGCGGTTGAAGATCGATACTTTCGACGGAATCTCCATGAGCGGGGCACGATAGCAAAGAAAAAGGGCAGGCCATAGCCTGCCCTTCTCTGCACGTGAAAACGCGGAACGAGATCTGGTCGAGACCCGTTCCGCGTCCGGTGTTTCTTCGCTGGCGAAATTCGTTACGGCTGCGAGATCGGCTGGGCAGCGGGCTGCGCTGCAGGCTGGACCGGCGCTGCCGGTCCAAAGTACGTGTCGTTGAAGGTCGGCTTGGCGCTGGTCTTCATCTGCTCGAGCGCGGCCTGAACGCGGGCCTGCTTCTCGGTGCGCTCAAGGGTCGGACGAACTTCGGCGAACGGCGTGGAGCCGTGCGAATCGACTTTGATGATGTGGAAGCCGAACTGCGTGCGGATGACCGGCGTCACTTCGCCGACCTTCGCGTCGAACGCGGCCTTTTCGAATTCCGGGACCATCTGGCCACGGCCGAATTCGCCGAGGTCGCCGCCGCGCGCGCCGGACCCGACGTCGTCCGATTCCTTCTTGGCGAGCTCGTCGAACGACGCGCCGCCCGCGAGCTGCTTGCGAATGTCTTCGGCTTTCGCACGGGCCTGCTCTTCGGTCAGCTCAGGCTTGCCTTCCTGCGCGGCAGGGCTGCCTTTGAACGCGATGAGGATGTGGCGTGCTTTGACCTGCTCGTACTGCGCTTTCTGGGCGTCGTAGGTCTTCTGCAGGTCGGCGTCGGAGATCGTGATCCCCTTCTCGATGCGCTCGAGCTGCGCCTGGGCGATCAGGTTTTCGCGCATCAGCGCGAGCTGGCGAACGACTTCCGGATCTTTGTCGAGACCCGCTTTGGCGCCTTCCGCGGCGAGCATTTTCATCCGGAGGTAGTCCTCGGCGAACTGGCGCTTGCCGGGGCCGGACGCGTACTGCTGATACTCCGCCGGGAGCGTCTGCAGCGCGCTCTCGAACTCCGACTGGCGGACCGTGATGTCGCCCGCCGCGATGACGATCGGGTTGGTCTGAGCCGTGGCCGCAGGTGCTGCGGTGGCCGGGGTGGCGGCGGCGCCGGTCTGGCCCTGCGCGGCCGCAAACGACGCAACCAGCGTCAGCGCAATTGTGGTCGAAATGGTTTTCTTCACGAGATCTCCTTCGTATTTTGGGACGCGTGTCGGAACGGGACGAACCCGAGGGAGATTCCACGCGAAGCATCGATCGCGACCGCGGCGAGCGCCGCATCGAGCCGCGCGTCAAACCAATTTCGCGACGGAAGCTTCGATCCGGCGGATGCCTTCTTTCAGGCGATCCATCGACGTGGCGTAGCTGATCCGGACGAAATTGTTGAGGCCGAACGCATTCCCCGGCACCACGGCCACGCGCGCGTCGTCGAGCAGAAAATTCGCGAACGACTGCGCATCGGTGATTCCTGCCTTGCCGAAGTAGGCACTCACGTCGGGAAAGACGTAAAACGCGCCGTCGGGATCGGTGCAGCAGATGCCTTCGATGGAATTGAGCGCGCCGACCAGCCACTCGCGACGCTCGCAATAGGCGTCGTACATCCGTTGCACGTCTTCATCGACGCCCGCCAGTGCCACGAGCGCGGCGTGTTGCGCGATCGTGCTGGGATTGGACGTCGAGTGGCTCTGGATTTTTCCCATCGCCGCGATGATCTCCGGATGCGCGACCGCATAGCCGAGGCGCCAGCCGGTCATGGCAAACGTCTTCGACATGGAATTCACGACGATCACGGTCTCGGGAAACTGCTCGAACCAGCGCATGGCCGACACGTGCTCGTTCCCCTGGTAAACGAAGAGCTCGTACGTCTCATCGAACACGAGAAACGCCCCGCGCGCCGCACACCACTCGACGATCTGCTCGAGCTCCTCGCCGCGAATCACGGCGCCGGTCGGATTGCAGGGTGAATTGATGATGACGCCGCGCGTCCGCTCGGTCGCCACCGCGGCGATGTCGCGCATGGTGGGACGGAAATGATCGTCGGGATTGGTGTGCGCGAAAACCGGCTTGCCGCCGGCGAACTCGACCTGATCGGGGAAGCTCACCCAGTAAGGCGAAGGAATGATCACTTCGTCGCCCGGCCGCAGCAGGGCGAACATGACGTTGAACAGCTCCTGCTTGCCGCCGTTGCCTGCAATGACGTTTTCGAGCGTCAATCCGAGGCCGTAGCGGCGGTTGTAGCGATCGGCGATCGCTTCGCGGAGCGCCTTCGTGCCGCTGGCATTCGTGTATTTCGTGAAGCCGCGATCGATGGCCTGTTTCCCCGCCTCCGCGACGGCATGCGGCGTCGCAAAGTCGGGCTCGCCAGGCCCAAAGTCGACGACGTCGACGCCCTGCGCGATGAGTGAGGTCGCGCGATTGAGCACCGCGAGCGTCGGCGACTCCTGCATCGCGGTGACGCGATCGGAGAAGCGAATCGGGTGGCGCAAGGTGGTCGTCATGAAAGTCGAGTCGTCTTTTATCATCACCCGCTCCCGATGAAAACGATCACGAGCCGGCACAATCCGCTCATCAAGCGCATCCGCGAAGCAATTCGCGAGCACAAAGACGAGATCGTGATCGAAGGACCGAAGCCGGTAGCCGATGCGATCGCAAACGGCTGGAACGCGGTCGCGGTGCTCGAGCGCGGCGCGAACATCAGCGCCGACGCCTTCGACAGCATCACCGAGACGAAACACCCGCAGCACGTCATCGGTCTATTCGAGCGGCCACATGCGAGCGCGGCAGACATCCTCGGCCGACACGAGACGATTGCCATCGCGCTCGATGCGGTGCAGGACCCGGGCA
>DASVUA010000609.1:0-3726 GCA_036387295.1 Thermoanaerobaculia bacterium
GTTTGATCAAGTCTGTGAAGACATCGCCACCGGCAGCGGTTTGCGTGGGCGCTTCGCTCGATGATGCCACCGTGGAGATGCCATCGCGCGACTTCTGCATCACCATCTGTCCCTGCACGCCGCGCGCTTCGTCGAGCGCAGCCGAACGGGCTTCGCCGCCCGATTCGCTCTGCGCGGAAAGGCTCGGCCCGGCTTTGGCCTTCATGTTCGGCACGCCGACGAGTGGCAACAGCGCGCTCTCCAGCTTTTCCTTCGACATCGCGCGCTTGGCGTGCCCGATGCTATCGACGAAGATTTCCTGAATGATGTCCTTCGTGCGCAGGATGGCTTTCCAGTTGAAGAGGGTGCGCAGGAACTCGATGGCCTTCAAGATCGCGATGCCGATCTGCTCGAAGAAACCGGCCACGGCATTCGCCGCATCGACTATCGAGTCGACGACGACGTGCACGATCTTGGTGATGCCTTCGACCATCTTGTGGATCGCGACTTCCACCGTTTCGGCTATCGACACAACGACCTTGACCGCGCCCTCGTAGATGTCCGTGGCAACGTCGGTGATCGTGTCCCACAGGTCGCCGAACCACCCACGCAGCACTATCGGCTCGCGCGTGGGCGTGCCGCGTTCGACATCGACCTCCGCGCGCGTCTCAAGCATCTCGAAGCGAAGCCCGTTGTCGCTCGTGTCGAAGACGAAGCCCGCATGGCCGCCAATGGCCGCGCGCATTCCTGCGGGATTGAGCGGCACCGTGCGCGGCGCGTGCGTCCGCGAGCGAAGCATGACGACGGTATCGACGGCGGTCTCGAAAGCGGGTTGGCGCATCGGCGCGAGCGCATCGGGGGCGGGTTCGTTGCCCAAACGTCTCGTCTCCGCGCGCGCTTTGCGCCGCAGCAGCCGGACGTTGCCGCGTGTCACCGGTGACGGATTCGCGTCAGCCGGCTTGGCCGACGCCATCACGGCGTTGATGGCTTCCGCAACCTTTTCCGCGTGGGGCGCGAGGTCGCCGTCGAGCAACGGCTCGCCATCCTTTTCGTCCATCCCGGGCTTCCAGCGCGTCGGCCGTTTCTTCGTGAAGTCAGAGCCGCTGACGGTGTTGAGTTGCCGGTGCAAATCCTGATCGGGGGCGATGGTGAGGCGGTCGTTGCGATGCATGAAGCCGGCGCGCGCCATGAGCGAGGTCGCGTTCAGCGCTGCCGCATCGAAAACAATGATGACTTCGCCTTCGCCGTCAGTCACCATCTCGGCCGAATTCTCTTTGTTGAGCGAATAGCGGCGGCCTGTCGCTTCGACATCAAGCTGCTCCGTAGCCCAGAGCGAGATCGGCTCGTTACCGCGCGGCGAGCCGTCGGGATTGAGCGCCTTGATGACGGTGCGCCACGTCGAGCGGTCGCGATTCTCATTGATCTTGCCGCCGCTTGAGTACGCGTAGTCCTGAATCAACCGGCTCTGTGCGACGAGCGTCGGCGGCACCGGCACGAAGTGTATCTGCTGGCCGAGCAGCACGTTGACGTGGAAACGCTCGTTGCTCGGCATGAAGCCGGCGCGCACGTCAATCGACGGCACGTGATCGGGACTCGCCGGCGTGATCACGACGCTGACACGGCCGTCGCTGCCGGTTGTCACGGAGTATGGTTCCTTCGGCGCGGCGGCAAACACACCCTCGACGCCGGTGCCGTCGATGAACGTTTCGGCGGGCTCATCGATGTGGCGACGCACGTACCAGAGATCGAGCGGATGATGCGGCAGCCCGCTGCCGTCCGCGCGGTGTACGGCAAACGTGATCTCGTACATCGGCGGCTGGCCGGGCGGCCGCGGCAGCACGGTTCCGGTCGTGCTGATGAAAGGGTACGACGGTTTCTCGAAAGCGAGGTCGGTGAGCCACCACAGCGGTTGGCTGCCGGTATCGACCAGCGCGCCGTTGTGATGATCCGGCCCCGCATCCTCTATGTTCTGCCGGTCGAAATTCCAATACGCGAGCAAGTCCGGTTCGCTGCCGCGCAGTTTGACATGCATGCGCGCCGCGATTTCCTGCGGCTCCATGTACGTGTCCCACACGCGCAGTTCCGCGATCATCCCGGAAAGCGGCCGCACCGCTTCGAGTTCATCGCCGGCCGTCGCGCCGATGAAAGCCTTGATGCCGGAGACGGTCGTCGGCGCGGCAATGCGCACCTGCTCGATGATCACGTCGGGCAGCGGCTGCCCGTCGATATAGATGGCGACGTGATCGGCGCGGTCGCGCGAGAGCGCGAGGTGATGCCACTGTCCATCGGTGAGCCGCGTGGCGGCCTCGGCACGCAGCATCCACCATTCATCTCCACGGCGCGAGCGCGAGCTGTAATGCAGCGTGCCGTCCTCGTCAACCGACACGTTGACATCAAAGCCGCCGTCCTGTGTGGGGCAGAGGCCGAATACGCCGCCGCCGGGACGTCGCGCAGAGTTTGCGCGCGACGGTGGAATGTTGATCCACGCTTCCACGCAACTGCGCGTCGCATCCATGAGATGCAGCGTGTGCCGCGCGATGTCTACGGTCTGGATGTCCACGAGCGCGTACGGCTTCGCGCGCGAAGGCGCACCACGCTCGTCCAGACCGAGCCGCAGCACCATCGTCTCGCCCATGACGACGCTGTGCAGTGCTCCGTCGCGGTGCGCTTCGGCGCTGGCCGGCTCGGCACACCCGAAGTACGCCGTTGCGGAGGCGACCAGTGGCACCGTCGTGATCGGCTGTTCGGTCTTGTACAACCCGATGTGCGTTCCGCTCGCGCCGTCCAGCACGGCGATGGTTCCGGCTGCGGTCGTGCAGTAAACCCGTCCGGCCGCATCGAAGACGGGCGCGTTCACGCGTGCTTCGGCGAGCCGCACTTCCCATCGTTTCGCAAGATTGCTCATCGCGAAGCCGCGCACCCAGCCGTCATCCGACGCGACGATGAGCAGGTCGCTGTCGCGCCGCGCGGCCATGCCCGTCACCGTGCCGCCGACGGCCTCATGCGCCTTCATCTCGACGTTATTCTCATCGACGCGCGTGATCACGCCGTAGCGCATACAGAACAGCCAGTCCTCGTCGGTCGTGAAAGCAGCGGCGGTCACCGGCACGAACGTCTTGCTGTCGCCGGCCGGATCGATGGTCGCGATGTTGAGCGCGCGGTCGCTGCCGCAGCAAACGAAGAGCCGGGTCGCGCCGAGCGCGAGGTGGCGGATCGGCGCTGGCAGCGTGACGTCGCGCATTTTGACAGGAGTGCCCGTGCGCTCGGCGATTCGGACGACTCCGCTCTCGCCCGCCGCCGCGATGTACCGTGCGCTCACGACCGGCGCGGGCAATGCGGTGTCGCCGCTTTTCACGAGCCCGGCGAACGCATTCAGCCGCGTGTAGTCGCCGCTGCGAGCGTCGATGGCGATGAGACCTTCATCGCCGGTGAGGGCGAGGAAACGCGAACCATCCGCGACCGGAGCCGATGTGCCGCGCGCGACATCGATCTCCCAGAGCCTGCGACCGTCCGCGCGCCGCACGGCGTAGATGGCGTTGTTCGTAGCAAAGGCGAGCGCGTTGTCGGCGAGCGCAGCGGACGTGCTCACGGCGCGCTCGCCCCGCGCCGCCCACGCGCCTGCATACGGCCAGTGCGTGTCGCTCTCGTGCAGCAGATATGGAAAGGCGGAGCGATCCAGTGTCAGGTCTGTCGGCGACGATGCGGCGTTAATGAAGGTCGCGCGCACGTTGTGGCGTGGTACCGCGT
>DASVUA010000610.1:0-3364 GCA_036387295.1 Thermoanaerobaculia bacterium
CAACGCCGAACCTTCCATTCCACCGAGGTTCGGGGAGCGATTCGTCTACACCAGCGCGTCCTCAGGACGCGCGCTTCCGCGCAATGCACACATCGAAGGTGTGACCCCACCTCGCTGCAGCTGCGGTCGAGCATGGGCGCGTGACCTTACTCAGCGGCGCCGTGGACAGAGGGAGCGCCTCCGGCGGGCCGGCAGGGCCTGCGGCCTTTGTTGCCCAAGGCTGAGCGCGCGCGTGTCGCACTGAACGCGGTCCGTGTAAACGCACAGGCAGCCGGCCCGGCCGCCACGCCGGAGGCGCTCCCGCTTTCCGCTCCCGTTGCGCGGTCGTCCGCCACCAGCTAATGTGCTGACCCACTATGCCGCGGCCGAAAACCGTCGGGCTCACCGACGCTGAGCTTCGTGTGATGAACGTGCTCTGGCGGCTGCGAGAGGGTACGGTCGCTGACGTGCAGAAGGAGTTGGCGTCGCGCGAGCTGGCGTACACCACCGTGCTCACGACGCTGCAGACGCTCGAGCGAAAAGAGTACGTCACTCACAACTCCATCGGGCGCACCTATGTCTACAGCCCTGCGGTCGAGCGCCGGCAGCTCCAGCGGCGGGCTCTCCAGACCTTCCTGGCGACGTGGTTCGACGCCTCGCCGAGCCTCCTCGTGGCGAACCTGCTCGATGAGTCGGAACTGAACGTCGAAGAGTTGGAGAAAGAGCTCTCCGCCGCGGCGCGCCGACGGAGACGGAAGTGATCACCGTCCTCATCGTCAACAGCTTCTTGTGCGCGATCTGCGCACTCGTTGCCTTCGCTCCCGCGGTGATGGCGAGGCACGCCGCCACGCGGTACATGCTCTGGTATCTCGCGCTTGCGGCAAGCGTCGCAATGCCGCCGCTCACGCTGCTGCTTCAGCCGACGGCTCCGCTGAGACTCTCCACGTCGGCCGCGGTGTCGGAGAGCTGGCCGGCGATGTTGCTGGCGGCGTGGGTCGTGGGAGTGCTCGCCGCCGTCGGACGGATGATCCTCGCGCTGGTCCGGTCACGGCAGCTTTTACGCGGTGGCATCGCCGACGCGCGAATCACCAGGATCGTCGAGGAGGTGAAGCGCGAGCTGGGCACCACCCGCGCGTTCGACACGCGTCTCTCGCCGCATGTCACATCGCCGCACTTTGTTGGTCTCTGGCGTCCGACGGTCGTGCTGCCGCTGTCGTTCCGTCACGTGGACGACGATCCGGTACGGGCGGTGCTGTTGCACGAAGTGGCGCACGTGCTGCGGCGCGACGATTTTCTGATCGCGGGCGAGCAACTGGCGCAGGCGGTGTTCTTTTTCAATCCGGCCATTCGCCTCATCCGGCGCCGCCTGGAACGGGAGCGCGAGCTCGCCTGTGACGAGCTCGCGTGCTCGCGCGTCGCTGTGTCGCGCTACGTCTCGGTACTCCTCGTCGTCGCCAGGAAGGCGGAAGCCGGCTTCGCGCTGGCGGCCGGCCCTACCGCGCTCACCTGGCGGGTACGAATGCTCCTCACCCGTCGTGAAGCGCGGTGGCGGAGCGACGCATTGGGAGTCTGGATCGCGATCTGCGGCGCGTTTTATCTGACCTGCGCAGGATTCCCTCACCTCGCCCGGCGAGTTGCCGCTCCAGCAGCTTCGATTGCCGTTCGTGCGCGTCCGTCGCCGCACCAGCCGGTGCGTGCCGTCTCCCCCGCTGCAGTCGAGGATGGCGCGTTGCACTTTGCCAACGGCTCGTCGCTTCTGAAGATCGGCCACTACGACGGCGCCATCGAGGAGCTCGCGAAGGCGCGCGACCTCGGATATGAGCCGTACGCCAGCGCGGCCAATCTCGCTGTCGCATACGCGCACAAAGGCGACGTGCGCGCTGCTCGCGGCTGGCGAGCCCGTGCCTTGGAAGCACCCCGCGGCACCTATCCGTCGACGTACTGAATCGCTGGCGCTCGAACACAATCGACACCGAAATCGGGCGACTACTAGATTTCCAGTAGACGTAATACTAGTTCGATAGTAGTCTCGGCATCGCACGCCAGCGGAACGGTTTGCATCATTCGTCCTCCCCCACAACAACCTGCTTTGGAGCCGCAAGACATGACCAGACTTTCCGCCCGTGTAATCGACCGCGCAGTGCCACTTGCGGCCATCGTCTTTCTTGCAGTCATGGCGATCCTGACGATCGTGTCTCAGTCGCCTCGGCCGAAGGCGAGCCGCGGCGACGCCGCGTTCTCCACCAAGCGCGCGATGCTCCATGTCAGGGCGGTCGCGGCGCGGCCGAGACCGGCTGGCTCCGCGGGGCATCGCGCGGCGCGGGAGTACATCGTGGCGGCGCTTCAGGCGGCGGCGGGGCTCAAAGCCGAGATCCGCAGCTCGACGGCGACCAGCACCCGTTACGGGTTGCCTTACGACGCGGCGCGCGTCCATAACATCGTCGCGAAAATCCCGGGGACCGACCCTTCGCGCCGCATCGTTCTCCTCGCTCATTACGACACGATGATGACCAGCCCTGGCGCAGGCGACGACGCGGCCGGCGTGGCCACGCTCCTGGAAACAGCGCGAGCGCTGGCGGTCGAGTATGACGGCGGTCCGGACGTGATGCTGCTCTTTACGGATGCGGAGGAGGTCGGTGCCGTGGGCGCCGAGGCGTTCCTTGCGTCGGATGGGTTCGATCCGAAGCGGATGATCGTGCTCAACTTCGATTCACGAGGCACCCGCGGGGCGTGCGGGCTGATCGAGACCGCCGGCTCGGAGGGGAGTCTGGTGCGCGCGATCGCGCGCTCGGAAGCGCCGGTCGCCATGTCGTCACTCCTGCCGGCGCTCGCGCAACTCCACGGCGTCGGTACAGATTTTCGTCCCTTTCGAGAGGCGGGCGCCGCCGGCATGAACTTCGCCCTCGCCGAGGGCGTCGCGCGATATCACACGCCGGCCGACACGCCGGATGCACTCGACCGCGAGAGCGTCCGAAGCCAGGGGCAAGCGGCCGTCGCGCTGGTCCGCGAGCTCGGGAAACGCGGGTACGAGTCGCGCTCGCGATCGGTGTCGTACTTCCAGGTTCCATTGGCTGGTCTGGTCATCTATCCACGATTGCTCGACGTGGCAGCCGCGATCGTCGCGACCGCTCTCGTCGTGTTCGGGATCATCGTGTCGATGCGGCGCAAGGAGTCGTCCTGGCGGACGCTGGGTGCTTCAGCACTCGTGACGATCGCCGCGGTCGCGCTGGCTGGCTTCGCGAGCCACTACGGATGGCGGCTGCTGCGCGCGGCCGGTGTGGGACCGGCAGCCGGGCTGGCCGACCCTTACGATCCCGTCCCGTACCGCTTCGCGCTGGTCCTGCTCGCGGTGGGCACCGCACTCGGTCGCACGCATTGCACGGCG
>DASVUA010000611.1:0-2021 GCA_036387295.1 Thermoanaerobaculia bacterium
AAAGGGCCCGGGTCCGGTTCGATTGCTGGATGGGTTAATGCGTCAGCAACACGCGTCGAACGGACCCGATGCAGGGCGACAACAGGCGCGCATGCAATGAGTCGTTCGAGACACCGGCGGAACTATATCTCACTGCGCCATCGAGGCGCCGCTGGCTGATCCGAGGTAGCGATAGCCGATCTTCGCGACGGCCACGATGACGGCGGCGTCGGTGCCGACCGCTTTCTGCAGCTTGCGGCGCAGGCGGGTGACGTGCGTGTCGACGGTGCGGCTGTTGAGATTGAGATCGACGCGATAGTTCCAGACGCGCGAAAGCAGTTCATCGCGCGGCACGACGCGCTCTTTGTTCTTGAAGAGGTACATCAGAAGATCGAACTCTTTCGGCGAGAGCTTGAGCTTCTGCTCGTTCGCGCTCGCTTCGCGCGTGGCGGGATCGAGACGGATGAGCGAGTCTTCGCAGACCGTCTTCGCGGTGGTGGTCACGACTTCGCTGCGGCGCATCACGGCGTCGATGCGTGCGAAGAGCTCCTGCACGCCGAACGGCTTGGTGACGTAATCGTCGGCGCCGCCGCGCAGGCCGCGCACTTTGTCGGTTTCCTGGCCGCGCGCGGTCAGAAGGATGACCGGGACCTTGGAGACTTTGCGGATGTGATCGAGCACTTCGAACCCGCTCTTCTTCGGCAGCATGAGGTCGAGCAGCACGAGGTCGGGAGATTCGGCGTGAAAGAGGCGGATCGCTTCTTCGCCATCGCCCGCGGTCACGGTTTCGTAGTTCTCGTGGCGGAGGTTGATCTCGAGCCCCTGCCTCAGGCCCGCTTCATCCTCTACGATCAGAATCCTCGTCATTCTTCTTCTCCGTCCGTTCTGTTACGGCCCATGCAAGTCGAAAGTTTCTAAAACGCCTGCCGCGCCTGAATCATGGTCGGCAGATCCTCGGGCGCGCTGCTTTCCAGTGTCCGCGGGAACAGGAGCCGGAACGTCGAGCCGACTCCAGGCGTGGAGTCGAGCTCCACGTTGCCGCCATGCGAGGCGACGATCTGCTGCACGAGCGTCAATCCGAGCCCTGCGCCACGGCGCGTGGTGGTGTCGGAAAACTTGGCGCGGTAGTACGGATCGAAAATCCGCGACACGTCTTTCGCCTCGATCCCGATGCCGTGATCCTTCACCTCGATGAGGACATTCTCCGCGGTCTGCCGCAACACCACCTCCAGCCGTTTTTCGTCGGCCGAGTACTTGATGGCGTTGTCGATGAGATTGAGGACCGCGCGTGAGACCGAGTCGCGGTCCCACATCTGCCGCTCGACTTTGTCGTCGAGCTCGAGCGTCACCTGAAAGCCTTTGCTGCGAATCCACGATTCGTACGTCGAGACGAGCGTGCGAATGAGGTCGCGCGGATGCACGGGTGTGAACGCGAGCGCCTGCGTGCTCTGGTTCTGGATGCGCGCGACGTCGAGCACGTTCTCGACGAGATGCGAGAGCAGCAGGACTTCGCGGAGGATCTGGTCCTGAATCTCGAGCCGTTCGTTGTCTTTGAGCTTGCCGCGCATCAGCGTTTCGGCGCCGAGGCGGATCATGGAAAGAGGCGTGCGGAGCTCGTGCGAAACGTTTGCGATGAGCGCACCACGCAGTTTCATCGTCTCCGCTTCTTTGTTGATTCCGCGCAGCGCGAGCAGGCCGCCGACGCCGGTCAGCGCAAGGGCGAGAAGGCTCACCCAGAGGCTCATCACGCGCTGGTTCTGCCACCCTTTGCCGCCGACGTACGCGGTGCGGACGACCGCGCGGACGCCGAACTGCTGGAGAGGCGGCGCGAGCGGCGCGACGGACGCGTAGGCGTCGGCGAGTTTCTCCAGTCCCTCGCGGGCGCCGTGCACCATCGTCACATCCGCTTTGCGCTGGATGGCGAGCGTGCCTGCGGCGGTTTTTGCGAGCGGCGGCTGCTGTGCGGCGTGGCCGACCTGCGCGAGCAGCAGTCGCGGGTCGTATTCGTAACGGACGAGGCCCGTCGAGGTGTAGAGCTCGCG
>DASVUA010000612.1:0-1949 GCA_036387295.1 Thermoanaerobaculia bacterium
GCGGCGTGGTGGTGGCAGTCCTCGCCGGGGGGATCGGCGGCTCGCGCTTCCTGCGCGGGCTGCGCTCGCTGTTCGTCCGCGACGACCCGGCGTCGATCGTCGCCGTCGTCAACACCGCCGGAACCGCAGTCGCGATCAATAGCTACGATCCTTGGGGAATCCCGGCCGCCGGAAACGTCGGGAGGTACGGATATACCGGGCAGACGTGGATTCCGGAACTCGGGCTTTGGTATTACAAGACGAGATTCTATTCGCCCACCACGGGACGCTTCTTGCAGGTCGATCCGATCGGCTACGACGGCGGTTCGAACCTCTACGCCTATGTCGGAAACGACCCCGTGAATTTCAGCGATCCAACCGGCTTGGCGCGGATCTGCGCGCAGACTACTGAAACTGGAAACCTTGCGCCCACCACGAAGTGCGTGGACGTCGACGGCGACCGAAACGGGAAGAGCCGTGAAAACGATATGACGCCGAAGGAAATGCAACGGGTTCGAAGCAGCTACAAAGGTTTCATCCAGCGCTTCGGAGCACCACGCAGCGGCCGTGTGCCGGACCTTGCGCCTTATCAGAAGCCGATCGGCGGAAACGGCACCGCCAGCGCGAAGAACATGGTTAGCGTCATCTCCCAGTTCTGGGGATTTCTGGCAAGTCGCGTTCCCGGAATGCATTGGAGCAGCATCAAGCGTGTCGACGTCAATCAGGGGCCTTCCCGAAACGCACCGGCCCCTGCGATATGGAGCAGCCGTGACGGCATCATCACCTTCACCGGCCAGGCCCTCAAGGCGCACCCGCTGCAGGATATCTATTCGGAGAGCTATTCCGACGTGGGCCGAATTTTTATTCACGAAGCGACCCACGTATGGGCGACCGGACTGAGCGAGTTCCAGGTTGACACGATAGCGCGCCGCCGTCTCAACAGAATTGGAATGGATGGGGAAGGCTGTGCCGCCACCAACGGCTTTCCCGCTTGCTGAGGTGATCCCATGCGCAAGTACATAGCTGCCGCTCTGGCTATTTCGGCGATCGCCTGTTCACCTTCGGGGCAGGCCGGGAGCGGCGCCCGCCCGTCATACCCCAAGAGTCAGCTCAAGCTGGAGGACCGCCGGATCGCCGAGCCGTCTTCTCTATGGCTGGTGGGCTATTGGGATCATGACCAGGAATGCCGCTCGGGGGCCGGAACGTCGCTCTGGCCGGACGGAAGCTATACGATGAACGACGCTTCGGGCCGCTGGTCGCTCGCTGGAAACCTGCTGACCGTCTCCGAGAAGAAGGCCGCGTCGGTGCGGATATTCCAGGCCAGGATAGGCGATCCCGGGCGGTCGAGGATCGAGGTCGTCGGCCCGACCACCCTGTCCGTCCACTGGGACGGCGGCGGCGAGGCCCGGTTCTACCTCTGCGAACCGCGTTGAACGGATCGGAATGTAACCCGCGAGCGGCCGGAGTGCCGGCCTAGAGGTGACCGGGCCCGGACTTCCGTCCGGGCCCGGCCGCGGCTCAGTAGCGGTAATGGTCCGGCTTGAACGGGCCTTCGGTGGGGACCCCGATGTAGCTCGCCTGCTTCTCGGTCAGCTTGGTGAGCTTGACGCCGAGCTTGTCGAGGTGGAGCGCCGCGACCTTCTCGTCGAGGTGCTTGGGGAGGACGTAGACGTCGTTCTTGTAGGTCTCGGCCTTGGTCCACAGCTCGATCTGGGCGAGGGTCTGGTTGGTGAAGCTCGCCGACATGACGAAGCTCGGGTGGCCGGTGGCGTTGCCGAGATTGACCAGGCGACCCTTGGAGAGGACGATGATCTTCTTGCCGTCCGGGAACTCGACCTCGTCGACCTGCGGCTTGATCTCGGTCCACTTCATGTTCTGAAGGGCGCCGATCTGGATCTCGCTGTCGAAGTGGCCGATGTTGCACACGATCGCCATGTTCTTCATCGCGCGCATGTGATCGACGGTGATGA
>DASVUA010000613.1:0-6875 GCA_036387295.1 Thermoanaerobaculia bacterium
CCTCTACGCCGCCATCTGCATCGCGCTGGCGAGCGTCGTCACAGAGCGCCGCCGCGCCGTCGCGGTCGGTGTGCTCGTCGCGTGGCACTGCGTCTCGAGCCTCGTCGCGTATCCGTCGTATCTCAGTTACTTCAATGAAACGATCGGCAGCCATCGCAACGCCGACCGCTTTCTCATCGATTCGAACCTCGACTGGGGGCAGGACCTGCGGCGCCTGAAACTCTGGTGCGATGCGAACCAGGTCGACTTCATCCTCCTCGACTACTTCGGAGCAGGCGAGCCGGCGTACGAATTCGGGAAGCGGGCGGCCCGCTTTTCGGCGCCCTCGCGCCGCCTGCTGCCGACGGGATGGTTCGCGGTGAGCCGCCACTTCTACCGCGTGTCATTCGACCCGCGCGAATCCCCCGTCGATTACGACACCTACCTCGCGGCGTCGAACGCAAAGTACGTCACCACGATCGGCGGCTCGATCGACGTGTATCGCGTCGATTGAGGGAGAACGACCGGGAGGCCCCCGGCGGGCCGGCACGGCCGGCAGCGCTGTTTGCCCAAGGCTGACCGCACGCATGCCGCGATGCTCGCGGTCCGTGCGAAAACAAACGCCGCCGGCCGTGCCGGCCCGCCGGAGGCCCCCTCGTCGTTCCCAGTCGCGATAGCATTCGCCGCATGACAGCCATTGCCACTCCCGACACCACCATTCAGCACCGGCTCTTCATCAACGGCGACTTTGTCGACGCCCGCTCCGGCGAAACATTCGCGACCTCGAATCCGGCGACCGAAGAGAAGATCGCCGACGTCGCCTCCGCAGGAGTCGAAGACATCGACCTCGCCGTGAAAGCCGCGCGCGCGCAGATGGAGCCAGGCTCGGAATGGCAGAAGATGAAGCCGCGCGACCGTGCGAAAGTGCTCTGGCGCATCGCCGACATGCTCATGGCGCGCGCCGGCGAGATCGGCCGCATCGAAACCATCGACAACGGCAAGCCGATCTTCGAATCGCAGTTCGTCGACACGCCGTCCGCCGCCGAATGCCTCTACTACTTCGCAGGCTGGAGCGGCAAGAACACCGGTGAAACCATCCAGGTCGCCGACAACGCGTTCACCTACACGCTCCGCGAGCCGATCGGCGTCGTCGGCGCGATCACGCCGTGGAACTTCCCGCTCATGATGGCGGTCTGGAAGATCGCGCCGGCGCTCGCCTGCGGCAACACGGTCATCTGCAAACCGGCCTCGAACACCTCGCTCTCGCTGCTGAAATTCGCCGAATACGCGAAAGAGTGCGGCCTTCCGGCCGGCGTGCTGAACGTCGTTCCTGGCCGCGGCAGCGTGGTCGGCAACGCCATCGTCGATCATCCCGGCGTCGACGCGATCGCCTTCACCGGCTCGACCGAAGTGGGCAAAGGCCTCATGGCCCGCGCCTCGAAAACCTTGAAGAAAGTCTCTCTCGAGTTGGGCGGCAAATCGCCGAACGTCGTCTTCGCCGACGCCGATCTCGATGCCGCGGCCAAAGGCGCGCTCAACGCGATCTTCTACGGCAAGGGCGAAGTCTGCGCCGCCGGCTCGCGCCTACTCGTCGAAGAATCGGCGCATGAGGAGCTGATGACGAAGATCTGCGAGCGCGCCTCGAAGATGGTCGCCGGAGATCCGCTGCACCCCAAAACCCGCCTCGGCGCAATCGTTTCGAAAGAGCAGATGGAAAGCGTGATGTCGTACATCGAAGCGGGTAAAGAAGACGGCGCAAAGCTCGTTTGCGGCGGCGAGCGCACCGACATCGGCACCGGCAAGGGCTACTTCATCAAGCCCACGATCTTCGACGACGTCACCCCCGATCACCGCATTGCCAGAGAAGAGATCTTCGGCCCGGTGCTCGCCACGCTCCGCTTCAAAGACGCCGACGACGCGGTCGCCAAAGCCAACGACACGGTGTACGGCCTCGCCGCCGCCGTCTGGACGAAAGACGTCTCCAAAGCCCACCGCATCGCCCGCGCCATCAAAGCCGGAACCGTCTGGGTCAACACCTACAACCTCTACGACCCCGCGCTCCCCTTCGGCGGCTTCAAAGAATCCGGCTTCGGCCGAGACCAGGGCCGCGACGCCCTCGAAAAATACACACAGACCAAGAGCGTCTGGGTGAACTTGTAAGAGGCCGCTGGCCATCTGTGTGTCGGCTGGAGACGCGACCGCTTGCAGCTCGTCCCTCTACTGTAGAATCGCGGCCTCTACGCTACGAAAAGTTCAGGAAATGGATGGAAAACCCATGAAGAAGAGATGGTTCATTCTCGCGACGGCGATCCTCTCCCTCGGGTTCATCGGCTGCCCGCCGAAGACCGAGAACGCAGGCGGCGCTGCTGCCGGCGGTACGGAAGGGGAGATCGTGGTCGGTGAGTACGGCTCGCTGACCGGCGGGCAGGCAACGTTCGGCCAGTCGACGCACAACGGCATCATGCTGGCGATGGACGAGATCAACGCCGGCGGCGGCGTCGGCGGCCGCAAGATCCGCGTCATCACCGAGGACGATCAGTCGAAGGCGGAAGAAGCAGCGAACGCCGTCACGAAGCTGATCTCGCAGAACAACGTCATCGCCGTGCTCGGCGAAGTCGCCTCCTCGAGCTCGCTCGCGGCCGCGCCGATCTGCCAGGCCAACAAGACCCCGATGATCACCCCGTCCTCCACCAATGAGCGGGTGACGCAGGTCGGCGACTACATCTTCCGGATGTGCTTCATCGATCCCTACCAGGGCGAAGCGATGGCGAACTACCTGTCGAAGCAGGCAGGGATGAAGCGCGCCGCGGTGCTGATCGACGTGAAGAGCGACTACTCGACCGGCCTCGCCGCGAACTTCGAGAGAACGTTCGTCGCGAACGGCGGGCAGGTGGTCGGCCGTCAGAGCTACGCGCAGGGCGACAGCGACTTCCGTTCGCAGCTCACCGCGATCAAGGCGACCAATCCTGAAGTCATCTTCGTCCCCGGGTACTACAACGACATCGGCCAGATCGCCATCCAGGCCCGCGACCTCGGCATCTCGCAGCCGCTCGCCGGCGGCGACGGCTGGGAATCGCCGAAGCTGATCGAGATCGGCGGCAAGGCGCTCGAAGGCTGCTTCTACTCGAACCACTACCACGTCGACGATCCGGCTCCTGCCGTCCGCGAGTTCGTGCAGAAGTATCAGGAGCGCTTCGGCGCGAAGCCCGACTCGCTCGCCGCGCTCGGCTATGACTCGACGCGCGTCCTCGCCGACGCCATCAAGCGCGCCGGCACGACGGATGGTCCGAAGCTCCGCGACGCGATCGCGGCGACGAAGGGCTATGTCGGCGTCACCGGCACGATCAACCTCGGTCCGGACCGCGATCCGATCGGCAAGAAGCTGGTCGTGCTCGAGATCCGCAACGGCGAGACCGTGCTGAAAGCGGTCGTCGACCCCGCGGCCGCTGCCGCAGGCACGCCCGGCGCGACTCCGCCGGCAACCGGCACGACCGCTGCCGCGACCGACTCGAGCTCCACCGGAAACGCGCCGAGCACCGGCACGGCGCGCACGCAGTAACGTTTTCAGTAAAAACGCTTTACAAGACACGGTCCGGCGAGTAGTTTTCGCCGGACCTTTTTTTAGCCATCAATGGAGACGCTTCTTCAGAACCTGCTCAACGGGATTGCCGTCGGATCCATCTATGCGCTCATCGCGCTCGGCTACACGATGGTGTACGGCATTCTCAAGCTGATCAACTTCGCGCACGGCGACGTGTTCATGATCGGCGCGTTCACCGGCTACTACGCGGGCAACGCCATCCTTCAGAAGAGCGGCCAGCAGGGGGGCGCGGGCTCACCAGCCTATGCGGCCGTGATCATGCTGCTCGCCATGCTGGTGTGCGGCCTGCTCGGGTATCTCAACGAGCGCATCGCATACCGGCCGCTGCGCAACGCACCGCGCATCGCGTCGCTCATCACCGCGATCGGCGTGTCGTTCCTGCTCGAGTACGGCGGCCAGTTCGTGTTCGGTCCCGATCCGAAGTTCTTCCCGACGCTCGTGCAGAAGCACCTCATCGACCTCGGCGGCATCGTGACGACGAACTATCAGCTCATCGTGCTCGGCGTCGCCATCGTCTTCATGGGGCTCCTGCAGTACATCGTCTACGGCACGAAGTTCGGACGCGCCATGCGCGCCGTCTCGTTCAACTTCGAGACCGCGTCGCTGATGGGCATCCCGACCGACCGCGTGATCTCGACGACCTTCGTCATCGGCTCGATGCTCGCCGCGGTTGCGGGCATCCTCTACGGCCTTTCGTATCCGAAAATCGATCCGCTCATGGGCATCATGCCTGGCCTCAAAGCGTTCGTCGCCGCCGTCCTCGGCGGGATCGGCAACGTGCCGGGGGCGGTGGTCGGTGGTCTCATCATCGGCATCATCGAGTCGTTCGTCGGCGGCTCGCAATTCTCGAATTACCGTGACGCGATCGCGTTCATCATCCTCATCGTCATCCTGCTGTTCCGGCCGAGCGGCCTGTTCGGCAAATACCAGCCGGAGAAGGTGTAACCCGTGCGCCGCCTGATGCCGAAAACGTGGTGGCTGCGCGACATCATCTCGCTGATCGGGTTCGTGGCCGTGCTGTACGGCCTCTGGATCGCGCTCGAATACGCGGCGGTGTACTGGCCCGCGGTCCGTTACCCGAGCCGCATCCTGGTGCTGGTCGGGATCAACATCACGCTCGCGGTTTCGCTCAACATCATCAACGGCCACGCCGGGCAGTTCTCGCTCGGGCATGCCGGGTTCATGGCAGTCGGCGCGTACACGGCGGCGTTCCTCACGACGAAGTACTTCGCCCCGTACGTCGACAAGTTCCCCGAGGGAAGCGCGCAGCAGTTCCTGTGGCAGAGCGTCTTTCTCTTGCTCTCCATCGGTGCGGGCGCGCTCGCATCGGCGATCGCGGGATACATCGTCGGACTTCCCTCGCTGCGCCTGCGCGGCGACTATCTCGCGATCGTTACGCTCGGGTTCGGCGAGATCATCCGCGTCGTCATCCTCAACATCGAAGAGATCGGCGCCGCGCGCGGCCTCACCGGCATCCCCGGCTGGAGCAGCTTCTTCTGGGTCTACTTCTTCGCCGGCCTCACGATCCTGATTTCGCACCGCCTCGTGATGTCGTCCGTCGGACGCGCGTTCCTCGCGGTGCGTGAAGACCAGATCGCCGCCGAAGCGATGGGCGTCGACACGACGCGCTACAAAGTGAAAGCGTTCGTGATCGGCTCCGCGCTCGCCGGTGTGGCGGGCGCGCTGTACGGCTACTTCATGATGTATCTCAACCCGGGGATGTTCACGTTCGTGAAGTCGTTCGAAGTCGTGGCGATGGTCGTCCTCGGCGGCCTCGGCTCGATCTCCGGCTCCATCGTCGCCGCCATCATCCTCACCTTCCTTCCGGAAGGGCTGCGGTACGTGAAAGACATCTATCCCGAGATGCGCGATCCGCGCATGGTCATCTACTCGATCATGCTCATCGTGCTGATGCTCACCCGGCCGCAGGGCATCTTCGGACGCCTCGAGCTGTGGGAGATCCTCGGCCGCCGCAAAGACGCCGATCTCGACGACGCACGCGATTCCGGTGACGCGACCGACAAGCTCGATCGCAGCGCCGGTCCTCCGGTGACATAGACGCATGGCCAACGAACCTCTACTGCACGCGCAGAACGTCACGATTCGCTTCGGCGGACTGACGGCGGTGTCGGATCTGAACCTCGAGATCCATCCGCGCGAACTGGTCGGCCTCATCGGTCCGAACGGCGCCGGCAAGACGACGATCTTCAACATGCTCACCGGCGTCTACAAGCCGACCGAGGGGGACATCCGGATCGGTGGAACCTCGACTCGCGAGTTGAAACCGTTCCACATCACCGGACTCGGAGTCGCGCGCACGTTTCAGAACATCCGCCTCTTCAAAGAGCTGACGGTCCTCGACAACGTCAAGATCGGCGGCCACATCCACTACAAATACTCCGGCACCTCCGCGGTGCTGCACACCAACCGCTTTCACGAAGCGGAAGAGACGGCCGAAGTCGAAGCGATGAAGCTGCTCGACATCTTCGGCCTGCGGCGCCGTGCGCACGATTACGCCACCAATCTTCCGTACGGCGATCAGCGTCGCCTCGAGATCGCGCGCGCTCTCTCCGCGCGGCCGAAACTGTTGCTCCTCGACGAGCCGGCCGCGGGTCTCAACGACAGCGAGACGCGCGCGTTGATGAATACGATTCACGACATCCGCGACCGCTTTCAGATCGCGATCCTGCTCATCGAGCACAACATGGAACTGGTCATGGGCATCTGCGAGCGGATCGTCGTGCTGAACTTCGGCAAGACGATCGCGGTCGGAACGCCGGAAGAAGTTCGTTCGAACGACGCCGTCGTCGAGGCTTACCTCGGCGAGCCGGCCGCGGAGGCCGACCTGTGAGTCTCCTTTCCGTCCGCGGCATCGAAGTCGGTTACGGCACCATCCCCGCGCTGCACGGCATCGATCTCGATGTCGAAAAAGGGGAGATCGTCACGCTCATCGGTGCGAACGGCGCCGGCAAGACGACCACCCTGCGCACCATCTCCGGTCTTCTGAAACCGCGCAAAGGGCAGGTCTTTTTCGAAGACAAAGACATCACCGGCGTGAAGCCGCACCTCATCACCTCGCGCGGCATCTCGCACGTCCCGGAAGGGCGCGGCATCTTCGCGAACCTCACCGTTCAGGACAACCTCGAGCTCGGCGGCTACCTCCGCAAGGACAAAATCCAGCAGTCGGAGTACGAGCGGATTTTCAAGCTCTTTCCTGTCCTCAAAGAACGCTTCAAGCAGAACTCGGGAACGCTGTCTGGCGGCGAACAGCAGATGCTCGCGATCTCGCGCGCGC
>DASVUA010000614.1:0-1884 GCA_036387295.1 Thermoanaerobaculia bacterium
GCAGAGCACCGCGCTGCCGCCGAAGAAGCCGCGGTAGAAGAGCAGATCGAGCCGCTTGAACGTGAACGCACGCGTGCGGAAGCGGGGGATGAGCAGCGCCGGAATGAGCCCGGTGGCGAAGCGGATCATCGCCACTTCGGATCCCGACAGGCGCGCCGAGGCGAGCTTCGCCGTGAACGCCATCGCCCCGAACAGCACCGCCGACCCGACCATCAGCAACAGCGCGCGCCGTGTCTCGCGCGCGTCGCGCAAACCCTCTGGTATCGTCACCGCGCCGGAGAATATCAATGAGTGAGTTGAGATACCGCGAAGCAACAGTCGACGACGCGGGCGCGATCGTCGAGTTTCAACTGGCCATGGCGCGTGAAACCGAGGAGCTCGAGCTCGACCGCGCGATCCTCAGCAGCGGCGTCGCCGCCGTCTTTGCCGATGCGGCGCGAGGACGCTACTTCGTCGCGGAGGAGGAGGGGCGCGTCATCGCCTCGCTGATGATCACGTACGAGTGGAGCGACTGGCGCGCCGGCATGGTGTGGTGGATCCAGAGCGTCTACGTCGTTCCCGAGCTTCGCCGCCGCGGCGTTTACGCGGGGCTGTACAACCACGTCAAAACATTCGTCGATGCCGACGTCGCGATCCGCGGCATTCGCCTGTACGTCGATGAGCGCAACAAGGCCGCGCAGGAGGTCTACGCGCGCCTCGGCATGAACGGCGAGCATTACCGGGTGTTCGAGTGGATGAAGTGAACGAAGGTTTGTAAAGAGTGACCGCGCTTCACCCTTTCCTCGTGGTTAATCTTCCGTGCTGCGTTTTGTAGTCACCTCTTGAAGGAGCATCCATGCGGCCAATCCTCGCTCTTGCTGCACTTCTGTTCTCGGTTGTCGCCAACGCCCTCCCTGCGAACGTCGAGAAGATCGACTCGTTTCGCGGCATCGATCAGTACCGCCTGAAGTCGAACGGCATGACCATCCTGCTGGTGCCGGATCACACCTCTCCGGTCATCACGTTCATGGTCGTCTACCACGTCGGCTCGCGGAACGAGGCGCCGGGGAACACCGGTTCGGCGCATTTGCTCGAGCACATGATCTTCAACAAGTCGACCGAGAACTTCGGCCGCGCGAACGGGCACAAGACGTTTCAGGAAGTGCTGTACGAAGCGGGCGCCGACTTTTCGTCGACCAACATGACGACGTGGTACGACCGGATGAACGGCTACTCCACGCTGCCGTCGGACAAGCTCGAGCTGGCGATGAAGATCGAGGCAGACCGCCTCGGCCGCGGCCTGATTCTGGAGAGCGAGCGGCAGTCCGAGATGTCGGTCGTGCGCAACGAGTACGAGATCGGGGAGAACGATCCCTGGCAGGCGCTCTGGAAGGCCACCGTCGCGAGCGCGATTCAGGCGCATCCGTACCACTGGTCGACCATCGGCTACCGCTCGGACATCGAAGGTGTCACGACCGAAAAGCTGCGCGAGCATTACAAGAACTTCTTCTGGCCCGACAACTCCGAGGCGCTGCTGGTCGGCGACTTCGAACCGGAAGCGGCGCTCGCGATGTTCGACCGCGAATTCGGCGGCTTCAAGAAAAGCGATCGTCCGATTCCGCAGGTGATCACCGTCGAGCCGCCGCAGGAAGGGGAGCGCCGCACGATCGTGCAGCGCTCCGGCACGGTCGGCATGGTCATGATCGGCTACATGCGTCCGGGGGCGACGCATCCCGACTTCATGCCGCTCGAAGTGCTGAGCTCCATCCTTGCGGACGGCGTGAACTCCCGCCTCTACCGCGCGCTCGTCGAGAAAGGCATCGCCACCGACGTCAACTCGAACAACTTCACGCTCCGCGATCCCTATCCGCTGCTCATCGACGCGACGCTCGCGAGCGGCAAGAC
>DASVUA010000615.1:0-2341 GCA_036387295.1 Thermoanaerobaculia bacterium
CTCCCGCATTACGCTCAAACTCAGCAAGGTCGGCACAGAGCTGCACGTCGACGCCGAGATTCCGGAGAAGAGCGTGATCTTCGGGTTCTTCTCCGCACGGCTCGATCTCGGCGTCACGCTGCCGGCCGGGCTGCCGGTGGTGATCGACGATGAGAGCGGCTCGATGCGGGTCGCGAATACCGGCGCATTGACCATCGACGACGACTCAGGCTCGATCGAAGTGCGCAACATTCGCGGTGCTCTCACGATCCACGACGACTCCGGCGCGATCGAGATCGACACCGTCAACGGAAACGTGATTGTGGAAGACGATTCGGGCGAGCTCACCGTTCGCAATGTCACCGGCAACGTGCAGATTGAAGACGACTCCGGCGCCATCACCGTCTCAAACGTGCAGGGCTCGCTCCGGATCCGCGAAGACGACTCCGGCTCCATCGTGGTGCAGAACGTCCGCCGCGACGTCACGATCGACGAAGACGGCTCCGGCGCCATCGACGTCAGCGACATCGGCGGCAATTTTCAGGTCGGACGCAAAACCAGCGGACACATCGCGCACGAACGAGTCGCGGGGCGCGTGTCGGTGCCGCAGAAGTAGTGCTCGGTTGTCAGTTGTCCGTACGCTGTCGCCCGAGCGACATTGCGCCGACGACCGACAACTGACAACCGACAACAGCACACGCCCGGTCCGCGGCGCGCGCAATCTCACCCCAGCATCGCCGCAACCACCGCATCCACATCGGCCGCATTTTCGAAGAAATACGTCGGATTCTCGGCTCGCAGCAGCTCCGCGGACGTTTTGCCCGAGGCGACGGCGATCGTCGTCGCGTCATAGGGAACGCCGCAACGCACGTCGTAAATCGAATCGCCGATGATCACCACGTCGCGGCCGTGGAACGCGTGGCCGAGGCGCTCGGACGCGCGGCGAACGGCGAACGGAGGGAGCTGCGTGCGATCGGCGGAATCGCTGCCGAACGCGCCGAACGGAAAGTAATCGTTGAGCGCCGCGCCGCCGAGCTTGAGACGCGCACCCGGCTCGATGTTTCCTGTGAGCAGCGCCAGCACGACGTCATCGCGCTCGTGCAACGCGCGAACGAGCTGCGGAATCCCAGGCATCACCTGCACCCGCTCCGGCGTGAGATTGCGCGCGAGGCCGGCCAGATAGACCTCCCACAATTGCGGCAGGCGCGACTCGACCTCATCGCGCTCGAAGCCGGCGTCGCGCAACACCATGTGCGCGATCTGCGGGTCGGTCCGTCCTGAAAAGTCATAGCGCGCGAGATCGCGGTCGTAGCCGTACGTTGCCAGGAGTGCTTCGGCGAATGCCGCGCGCGACGCTCCGCGGTCGGTGAGAAGAGTGCCGTCGATATCGAACAGAACCAGGCGCATTGGGCGCCGAATGTACCAGTTTCCTGTTTTGTAAAGCGTGGGACGAATGCCCTCGCTACCATGTCGCCCCATGTCTGACATTTCGCGTCGAACCTTCCTCGCCACCAGTGCGGCCGGCGTCGCCGCCGCCGCGATCGCACGTCCGGCCGCTGCCGCGCCCGCGGGCAAGCCGCTCCGCATCCTGATTCTCGGCGGCACCGGCTTCATCGGCCCGAACCAGGTCCGTTATGCCGTCGAGCGCGGTCACAAAGTCACGGTCTTCAACCGTGGCAAGACGAATCCCGGCACGCTGCCGGCGGGCGTCGAGCAGCTCATCGGCGATCGCAACGGACAGCTCGACGCGCTGAAAGGGCGCGACTGGGATGCGGTGATCGACAATCCGTCGACGCTGCCGCGCTGGGTGCGCGACGCGGCGGCGATCCTCAAAGGCCACGCCGATCAGTACCTCTTCATCTCCACGCTTTCGGTCTACAAAGACAACTCGAAACCGAACATGGACGAGAGCGATCCGACGATCGTCCTCGAAGATCCGACCGTCGAGCAGGTCACCGGCGAAACGTACGGCGGCCTCAAAGCGCTGGCCGAACAGGAAGCGGAGAAAGCGTTTCCCGGCAAGGCGACGATCGTCCGCCCCGGCCTCATCGTCGGCGCGGGCGATAACTCCGATCGCTTCAGCTACTGGCCCGCACGCATCGCGCGCGGCGGCGAGGTGCTGGCGCCCGGCAATCCCACCGACCGGGTGCAGTTCATCGACGCGCGCGACCTCGGCGAGTGGACGATCCGCCTGCTCGAGCAGAAGTCGTACGGAACGTTCAACGCCATTGGACCCGCGCATCCGCTGACCATGGCCGAGATGCTGTACGGCATCAAGGCGATCACCACCGCCGGCGCGCAGTTCACCTGGGTTCCCGCCGAGTTTCTCGAAGCGCAGAACGTGTCGGCATGGATGGACATG
>DASVUA010000616.1:0-2331 GCA_036387295.1 Thermoanaerobaculia bacterium
AAAACAGAGGCGCCTGAGGCGGAGCTCGACGCGGCGGCGGCCTTCGCGCAGATGGCGTCGATCGCCCTCTCGACCGAACGCTACGACCAGCTCGCGGACGTCGCGCGCGACGTCGCAGGCCGTCTCGACCTCGACGCCATCGTGCAGCGCATCACCGACGCCGCGACCACGCTCACGGGCGCACAGTTCGGCGCTTTCTTCTACAACGTGATCCGGCCGGATGGCGAGGCGTACACGCTCTACACGATCTCGGGCGTCCCGCGCGAGCACTTTTCGAAGTTCCCGATGCCGCGCAATACGCATGTGTTCGCGCCGACGTTCGCCGGCACCGGCATCCTCCGCAGCGCGAACATTCTCGAGGATCCGCGGTACGGTAAAAACGCGCCGTACCACGGCATGCCGGCCGGTCACCTGCCGGTGGTGAGCTACCTCGCCGTGCCGGTGAAGTCGCGGACGGGCGAGGTCCTCGGCGGCCTGTTTTTCGGCCATTCCGACACGAGTGTGTTCGGCGAAACCGAGGAGAAGATCGCCGAGGCGCTGGCCGGTCATGCGGCGGTCGCCCTCGACAACGTCCGACTGTACGAGTCGCTCGAGCGCGACCGGGCGGCGCTGCGGAAAGAAGAGCGGCGATATCGCTCGCTCGTCCTGGCGACGCCGACGCGGCAGGCCATCGCCACCGTCGCTCCTGACGGGTCGATGCAGCCGTCCTCCTCGTGGGAGGAGATCACCGGACAGACGGCGGACGAGATGCGGGGGCGTGGCTGGCTGGATGCCGTTCATCCGAGCCATCGCACGCGCGTGGCCGAGGCGTGGGACGCGGCGGTGAGCGCGGGAAAGGTGTACGAGGACGAATACCTGCTGCGCCAGGCCGACGAGTCGTACCGCTGGTTCATCGACAAGACGGTGCCGATCCTCAGCGACGACGGCGTCATCGAGGAATGGATCGGGACGGCCATCGACGTGCACGAGCAGCACGTCGCGCAGGAGGGGCTCGCCTTTCTGGCGAAGGCGAACGAAATCTTCGCCTCGTCGCTCGACTATCGCGAGACGCTGAAGAACGTCACGTTTCTCGCCGTGCCGCGCATCGCCGACTGGTGCGCCGTCGACATGGCGGCCGACGCGGGAGAGCAGCTGCGAAACCGGCTCGCCGTTGCGCATGCCGATCCCGCGAAGATCGCGCTGGCCGAGGAGTTCTACCGCAAGTTTCCGCCCGATCCGGAGACCGACGCCATCTACCGTGTGATGCGGACCGGCACGCCGGAGCTCGTCCCGTTCGTCGGCGACGACCTGCTCGCGCAGGCCGCGCGCAACGAGGAGCATCTGCGGATGATTCGCGAGCTCGGGATCATGTCGTTCATGATCGTGCCGCTCCGTTCACGCGGCGAGGTGGTCGGCACGATCACCTTCGTGGCCTCGGATCGCCGTTATTCGGAGCGCGACCTCGCGCAGGCGGAGGAGCTGGCCTACCGCGCCTCGATCGCCATCGAAAACGCGCGGCTGTACAGCGCCGCACAGGCGGCCAATCGGGCGAAGGACGAATTTCTCGCCACGCTTTCTCACGAGCTCCGGACCCCGATGACCGCGGTGCTCGGCTGGTCGCGCATGCTCAAGCTCGGCCTCAGTGACGCCGAGGCGCAGGTCGCGATCGACGCCATCGAGCAGAGCGCCAGCGCGCAGGCGCAGCTCATCGAAGACGTGCTCGACGTGTCGCGGATCATGTCGGGAAAACTGACGTTCAATCCGCGGCCTACAGATCTGCGCACCGTGGCCCAGGCGGCGATGACCACCGTGCATCCTGCCGCCGTGGCGAAAGGCATCGAGATCCTGACGGCCATTCCGCCGATGCTCCCGCCGGTGCCGGGCGACGAAGGACGCCTCCAGCAGGTCGTCTGGAACCTGCTCGCGAACGCGATCAAGTTCACCCCGCGCGGCGGCACCGTCACGTTGCGGCTCGGGCACGAGGGATCGCTCGTCCGGCTGGTCGTGACCGACACCGGCGAAGGGATCGACCGTACGTTTCTCCCCTACGTTTTCGAGCCGTTCCGCCAGGCCGACAGCTCCACGACCCGCCCGCACGGCGGCATCGGACTCGGCCTGGCCATCGTCCGCTCGCTCGTCGAGATGCACGGCGGCCGGATCTCGGTGACGAGCGAGGGCAAAGGCCGCGGCGCGACCTTCATCGTGCAACTGCCGGTGCTCGAAGCCGCGCCGTCGATCTCCGCTTCGAGCGTGCAGCGCGAGGTGCTCCCGACCGCGTCGATGTCCCTTCCGGCGCTGACCGACGTGTCGGTCCTCGTGGTCGACGACCAGCCATTCACCCGCGACGTCGTC
>DASVUA010000617.1:0-11293 GCA_036387295.1 Thermoanaerobaculia bacterium
GAATCGCGTGGATATAACCTGAACGGCATGGCGAATGAGCTGTCGGCGGCCGCGAACAGCGCCGGCGTCACCCTCTATCCCATTCACGCGGCCGGCAAGTTTGCGGACAGCACGCTGATGAACGCCTCGGACACCATGACCGTGCGTGGCGGCCCGGTGGCGTACACCGATACCTCGAGCGCGACGCTGCACGCCGTCGCCGAGGACACCGGCGGCAAGGCGATGGTCGGCTCTTCGAACTTCAAGCTCGCCTTCGACACGATCTCGAACGATCTCAACGTCTACTACTCGCTCGGCTACCGCACCTCGGGAGCGCGCCAGGACCGGCTCAAAACGGTCGAGGTGAAGCTGCGCAAGAAGGGCTACACCGTCCGCACGCGGAAAGCGATCGTCGAACAGACCGCGGCCACCGAGATGAACGACACCGTCGCCGCGAACCTTTTCCAGTCGGGCGCCACGAACGACCTCAAGATCAAAGCGGGCCTCGGCACCGCCACCCCGGCCGGCGAGAATCTCGTGCATCCGCTGACGGTCACGATTCCCACGTCGACGCTCACGCTGATGCCGGACGGCGACGATCTGGTCGGCAAGTTCTCGATCTTCGCGGCGTTCCTCCGCTCCGACGGCGCCGTGTCGAGTGTCGGACGTCAAACGCAACAGTTCCGCTTTCCCGCCGCCTCGCTCGCCAAGCGAAAGGAAGTGACGGTGAAGCTCGACGTCACGGCTGACGCCCGCGTCGGCGCGATCTCGATCGGCGTGATGGACGACGTCTCGCAGGCCACCGGATTCACGCTCGTCAAGCTCCCCGCCGCACCTGCCACGACCGGATCATCCGAATGAAATCCGCGCGTCGCGGCTTCGCCGCCGCGACGCAACCCACCCCAAGGACGGGAGACACCATGAAGACCAGGCTCGCGCTGCCGCTGCTTCTCTTCTTCGCTCATGCCGCGCACGCGCAATTCGGCGAAACGGTCGAGGTACGCGTCACCAACGTCGAAGCGATCGTCACGGACAGGCAAGGCAAGCCGGTCACCGGTCTGACGAAAGACGACTTCGAGGTTTACGAAGATGGTGCCCGGCAGGAGATCACTCACTTTGAAGAGATCGCCGACACCCGTGGCAAGGCCGCCGGCTCGGTTCCTTCGAATGCGACAGAGGCTGCCGATCCGCGCCGCCGGCTGATCACCGTCCTCATCGACCTCGCATCGCTCGAGCCGGAAAACCGCGCCGCCGTCCTTCCGCAACTGCAGAATTTCCTCACCACCAACATGCGGCCCGGCGATGCGGCGGCGATCTTCACCTGGGGAAACTCGCTGACCGTCGAGCTGCAGCCGACCAGCGACGCCACGGCGATCGCGAACGCGATCAGTAAAGTTGCGGCCTACACACCGAAACGGACCGACTGGTGGCGCGACGAGCTCCAGTTCAACATCGAGTCGCTGCTCTACAACTCCGACATTCATCGCGGCGAGCGGGCCGCGCGCGGCGAAGGACCGGAGTACGTGCAGGCGATCGCGATCGCGCGCCGTTCGGCCGAACGGGCCGTGGCAGAGATGCGCCAGAAAGCGGAGGCGATGAAGAGCATCCTCGCCACGCTGCGCGGCGAGCAGGGACGGAAAGTGCTGGTACTGCTCACCCAGTCGCTCTCCACGAATCCGGCCGAGGAAGCGTTTTATTTTCTGTCGACGTACCGCAGCAAATTCAAAGACGGCATGACTCTGCGGCCCGCGCAGGAGGCACGTAAATACGCGATGCCGAACCTCGCGGCCGAAGTCGCCGCGGCCGCGAACAGCGCCGGCGTGACGCTCTATCCGCTCCACACGGCGGGCAAGTTCACCGAGATCGGGGACGTGGAGGCGAACAAGGGCGGCACGAACGCGGGCGTGTTCACGCAGCCGCCGAGGCTGCTGCGGGAGGCCCCGACGTTTACCGATCCGCGGCTGCTCACGCTCTCCGCGGTATCGAACGAAACCGGCGGCCGGGCGATTGCCGGCTCCGGAAACTGGAAAGGTGCCTTCGACGCGGTCTCGACCGAGCTCAATACGTATTACTCCCTCGCCTACAGCGCACAAGGGCCGCGCGAAGACCGCATTCGCGAGATCGAAGTACGGCCGAAGAACAAGGCGTACCAGGTTCGCACTCGGCGATCGCTGGTCGAACAGACCGTCGCCACCGCGATGAAAGACATCGTCGCGGCGAATCTTTTTCAGCCGAGCGCGATGAACGACCTCGCCGTCACCGCCTCCGTCGGCACCGCCACGGCCGCCGGTGCGGATCTCGTCCATCCGCTCACCGTGACCATCCCCACCGCGAAACTGAAGCTCATCCCCGACGGAACAGATCTCGTCGGCAAGCTGCTCGTCTTCGTCTCCTTCCTGCGCGCGGACGGCGCTGTCTCGACCGTCGGTCCGCAGGTGCAGCAGTTCCGCTTCCCCGCCGCGTCCCTCGCCCGGCGCAAGGAAGTGACGGTGAAGCTCGACGTCACTGCCGACGCGCAGGTCGGCGCAATGTCGATCGGCGTGCTGGACGATCCTTCCCAAGGCACCGGCTTCGCGGTGGTGAAACTGAAAGGCGAATGAGGAATCGCTTCGCCGCGCCACGCGTCGCGCGCGGCCGCGCTACTGCACCAGCTGCTCGATCGCGTCCCTGAACCGGCGCGCCGAGACGACGCGCGTGCCGTCGTGCAGCAGCAGCTCGAACGTACCGTTCAACAGCGGCTTGATCTCCACGATGCGGTCGATGCGCACGATGGTCGAGCGGCGGATGCGGACGAACGCCTCGCCGCTGAGACGCTCTTCGATGCCGCTGACGGTTTCGCGCATCAGGTACGTCTTCCCCGCGGCGTGAATGCGCACGTAGTTGTCTTCGGCGACGATCCAGTCGATGTCGTCGACGCTGACGAACTGAATCCTGCCCGACGAGCGAATGACGAGCCGGTCGCGACGCTGCGGCCCGGCGCCTTCGAGGACGCGCTTCAGCCGCTCTTCGAGCTCTTCCGGTTTGCGTTTGCGCGCACGCTCGAGCGCGCGCTCGAAGCGCTCCGGATCGACCGGCTTCAGCACGTAATCGGCGGCATTGAGGTCGAACGCGTCGAGCGCGTATTTGTCGTACGCGGTGACGAATACGACCGCCGGCATCTTCGCCGGCGTGATCGTCGCGACGACTTCCAGTCCGTCCATGCCGGGCATCTGGATGTCGAGAAAGACGAGATCGGGGCGCAGCGTACGAATCGCGTCGACCGCGGCCGGTCCGCTCGCCGCCTCGCCGACCACTTCGACGTCGGGCGCGTTCTCGAGCAGTCGGCGCAGGCCGCGCCGCGCGATCGGTTCGTCGTCGACGATCAGGACGCGCATGCCACCGCCGCTGCGCGAAACGGAATGGCGATGCTCACCAGCACGCCGCCGTCGGTCGACGTCGTGAGCTCCATCCGCTGCTCGCTTCCATACAACTGCCGCAGACGCGCCTCGGTGTTCGAGAGGCCGACGCCGCGCTTGTGGTTGCGCGACAAACCGGGGCCGTCATCGCGCACCTGCAGACGCAGCTCGGAGCCGGTGCGCTGCGCGTGGATCGCCACCGTGGCAGGACGATCGATCGCGGCGACGCCGTAGCGGATCGCGTTCTCCACGAGCGGCTGCAACAGCAGATTGGGAACGCGCGCGCCGAGGGCGGTCGGATCGACGTTCATGTCGATCGTGAGACGATCGCCGAAACGCATCCGCTCGATCTCGAGGTAGCGCTCGAGAAACGACAACTCGTGCTCGAGACTCACCTCGTGCGGAGAATCGGTGGCGAGGCCGGCGCGCAGCAGCTCGCTGAGACGGAGGAGCATCCGGTTCGCCAGCGCGACGTTCTCGAACATCAGCACCGAAATGCTGTTCAGCGTGTTGAACAGAAAGTGCGGCTGCAGCTGGCGCTTCAGCACTTCGAGCCGCGCCTCGGCCAGTTCCGCGCGCAACTGCGACGCCGCCACTTCGCGCTCGCGCACCTGCCGGTGATAGCTGATCGTGTGCTCGATCGCCACGATCGACCAGTAGCGGAGCAGGTCGAGATGCGATTCGAAGACGAGCAGCATCTTCAGGCGCTCGAGAAACGGGCGCTGCGCGAGTGCTGGATCGACCGTGTACGGCGTGACGAGAATGAAGATCGAAAAACTCGCCAGCATGAACGCGAGCGATGCCGCGACATGAACCGCGCCGTTCGACCAGACCTTCGGACTGGCGAGCCGGAAGCGGCGCGAGACCCGGGTCACCAGCGGCGTGAAAAGAAACCAGGTGTACGCGCACGTCATGTAGATCGACAGAGCGCGCGCGAACGACTCCGGCCTCGCACCGAACGCCGCACTGCCGATGGTCACCTGCGTCGCGAAAAAGACCGCCACGAACGTCCAGCAGGCGAAGATGATGAGGTGCTTGCGCAGTCGCGGCATGGCGTCTTCTTAACGCCGCCTGTCCGTAAATCCTTTCGTGCGGGACATCCGGTCGAACCGCGGGGACGAACGGCCGGGATGCGAGGAGATGCGACGCGCGATGAGCAGGCCACGCGCGGAGATGAGGGTTCAGCTCGACCTACGATAAATTGTGATGGAAAATGGCGGCTTCATTGTGAACTGGTTAATGATGCTTCCATTCGGCGTGCGGCCGGCCGGGATGCGCTTTGGACGCTGACCGCTTCCGCCTCGACATCCTTTACGAAGACGACGCGCTCATCTTCGTCAACAAACCGGCCGGCATCGTCGTGCAGCAGCGGATGTACGAGCCGGACGAGCCGTTCCTGCACGACCTCGTGGCGCGGCACACCTCGCCCGCGTTTCTGATGCAGCGGCTCGACCGCGGCACGAGCGGCGTGATCTTTTTCTCCAAATCGTCCGAGCTCAACGTGCGGCTCACGCGGCAGTTCGAGCGCAAGCGGATCACGAAGCGCTATCTCGCCATCTGCGAAGACGAGCTTGCCGAAGCGCAGACGGTCGACGCGCCGATTGCGCGCATCGGTGCGATCAAGTTCGGCGTGCGGGAGCATGGGAAGCGTTCCGTCACGCACATCGAGCCGCTGCGCGCGACGCCGTCGGGCTCGCTCCTCGCAATCACGCTCGAGACCGGCAGAACACATCAGATTCGCGTGCATCTGTCGGCCATCGGTCATGCGCTGGCAGGCGACTGGCTCTATGGAGAGCGAAGCGACGGGCGGCCGATGCTGCACGCCGCGGAGCTCGAAATGCTGCATCCATCGACAGGTCAGACACTTCGCGTAGCAGCGCCCGCTCCGGACGACTTTCTGGAGGAAGCGCAGAGACGAGAAATCACGTCACGCGGAGAGGACATCGACGGACTGGGAAGGCGACACGTAAGTCGTTGAAAAGATTTAGAATAACGAACCCACAGGCCTCGTTCAGGAAGGCAATCACTAGGAGACAACGATGAAACTCTGGACGCGAATCGCTTTCGTCATGCTGTTCGTTCCGCTGGTCGCTTCAGCGCAGTTCCGCGACCTCGATGCGGCGATGTCGAACCTCGAGCGCGGCTTCGGCGGCGGCGACGTCGACGCGATCGTGTCGGGGATCAGCTCGGATGCGCAGGTCCAGTTGCAGTTCCCGGGACTTGCGGACAAGGACGGCTTCTTCGGCCGCGATCAGGCCGCATATCTGCTCGACGGGCTCTTCAACAAGGTCAAGCCGAGCGGCTTCGAGCGCGTCAGCGCGAAAGGCGCACGCTCTGAAGGGCAGTACCACATCAAAGGCCGCTGGACGACTTCCGCTGGCGTCCGCGACCTCTACATCACACTGCAGCAGAAGGACGGCCGTTACGTGATCGTCTCGGTCCGCTCGGCCGGCTGAGGAATACCATCACGATGAAGTTTGCCTGGATCGCCGTCGCAATCGCGACGGCGATTCGTCTTTCTGCCGGAGCGCATTTCTGGACCGCGGCGGCTGTCGCGGTGCTCGCGCTGACCGGCTTTTTTCTCACGCGCCGGGTCACCGCGCGCATCGCCGCATTGCTGCTGGTGCTCGTCGCCGCGATCGACGCCACGTCGCTCTGGCGCGCCGCCGCGCTTGCCCGCGAGTTCAACGCGCGCTCGTCGAAACACATCGCGCACGACGTGGCGCACGTGCGCGAGAGCATCGCCACGCTCGAAACGGAGCTCGAGACCGCGGCCGCGCGCATCGCGCAGCGCATCGCGGGAAAAGAGAACGATCGCGCGGCGCTCTTCGTCGTGCTGCAGAAGGAAATCGGCGAGACGGAAGGGCGCGGCGCACGCATTCTCGACGCCGCCGGCGTGCCGGTGGCGTGGTGGGGCGAGGACTATCGCGCCCCCGCCAACCGCACGTATCAGTTCGACGTCACGAACCTGTACGTCACCCGCTCGCGCGCCGCCAGACAGTTCACCGTGCAGACGTTCTCGCGCATCGAGAACGTCGCCGGACGGATGCCGACCTTTCACGAGAACGACGCCTGGGTCGTTTCGATGCGCTTCCACGGCGGCTTTCCGCGTCAGGAAGCGGGCACGCATCGTTTTCTGGTCGCGCGGCGTGCCGATTCGTCGCTGTGGGTCGACGTGACGCCACGCTCGTCGTTCGAGGTGCTCGACGCGACCCGCGCCGAAGGGACGAGCACCTCGGCGCTCCTCCTCGCCGTCGCGGCGCTGATCGTGTTCGCGTTGAAGGTGCGGTCGCCGTTCTCCGTCGTGCCGCTCATCGTCGCGCGCATCGCGCTGCTGCCGATGAGTGCACCGAACGACACGTTCGGCATCTTCGATTTTCAGTTGTACGGCTCGAAGATCCTCGGGCCGTTCAGCAAGTCGCCGTTCGATCTGCTGCTCACCGCGGTGATGGCGCTCGGCATCGTCCTGCTGCTCTGCCCCTACCTGCGCCGCCTGCCGCTCGTTGTGCGTGTGCTGCTCGCCGCCGGCGCCGCGTGGGGATACGTCCGGCTGGTCGACAACTTCGTCGCGAACTCGCGCGTGACCGCGCTGCCGGATCACGTCGTGCCGGCGACGCTCGTCCAGGGAGTGCTGTTCGCCGCGATGCTGCTGCTCGCGTTCGCGGTGGTGTGGCTCGTCGAGCTGGTGTTCGCCGGCATCCGCGTGGCGCAGAGCGGCCGCAATACCGCGCTGCGCATCGTGGCGATGGCGGTCATCGTCACGGCCGTCGTCTATCTCCCCTTGCACATCTTCGGACGCCAGAGCGCGCGGCAGTTCATCTCCGACACGTACGCGCCGCTCGTCGCGGGGGAAGCGGGACAGATGCGCACGATGATCGCGTCGACGCTCGCGAGCGAGTTCGAGCGCATCGATCTCGCCACCATCCTTCCCGACGATTACCGCCGCATGAGCATGGAAGATCTCGCGTATGCCCTCTGGCTGCGCTCCGATCTTTCGGAGTGGAAAGTGCCGGCGGTGATCACGATTCACGACGAGTTCACGAAGTCGCCGATGAGCCGCTTCGGCGTCGGCCTGCCGCAGTTCGACGAAGCAGGAACGAGCGAAAACGGCGAAGTGCTGCAGGTCGGCAGCATCCGCCGCGTACTGCTGCATCACGATTTCGACGTGACGGTGCTCGGTACGACGATCGGCCTCGGCAGCGTGCACGTCGTCAATCCGGCCGATCCCGGCGCCACCGCGTCGGCCGATGTCTATCGCGATTTCTTCGAGACCACGACAGCCGAGGCCACGAGCCTGCATCAGCAGCGTGAGCCGGCAGTGTTCGATCGGGAAGGGAACGCGCAGAGCGCGACCACCTACCGTCTGCCGCGGAACCCCGCCACCTACTTCGCCAGCCTGAAACCGGGCAGCGGCCGCTGGGTGCCCTCTGCCGATCCGGACGCCAGCGCGCTGTATCTGCGTCGCGGCGAGAACGCGCTGTACGCCTTTCCGCTGCAGGTCACGACGGTCGCGCAACAGATTCGCCGCGCGGGCGGCGTCGCGCTCTGGGCGCTGCTCGCGCTCGGACTCGCGCTCGCGTGGCGCTCGACGCCGCGCATCGTCTCGTGGCTGCGGCGCGCGCCGGGAAGTCTCGACTTCCGCGCGCGCACGTCGATCTACCTCATGGCAGTCGTCATCCTGCCGCTGATCGCGTTCGTGCTCTTCGTCCGCGCCTATCTCGCCAACCGGCTCGAATCCGAATACGTCGAGCGGGGACAGAACGCGCTCAACACCGCGCAGCGCGTCATCGAGGACTACATCGGCTCGCAGGGACAGGCCTCGCCCGAGCAGGTGCTCGACGACGAGATCTTCAGCTGGCTCGCGCGCGTCATCCAGCACGACCTTCATCTCTATCGCGGCGAGCGCCTTACCGCCTCCAGCCGGCGCGATCTGTTCGCGGCGCACGTGGAGTCGGAACGCCTTCCCGGCGACGTCTATCTCGACATCGTGTTGCGCGGGAAACAACTCGTTCGCGCGAGCCGCGCCACCGGCGCCACTCGTTATGTCGAGATTTACAGTCCGATCAACCTCGGCACCGGCGGACGCTACACGCTCGCGCTGCCGTTCATCGTGCAGGGACGGCAGATCGAGGCGCAGGTCAACGATCTCGCCACCACCATCTACCTTCTCCTCGTCTTCATCGCTCTCGGCGCAATCGCGGTTGCGTTCCGTATCGCGAGCGGCGTCACGCGTCCCGTGCAGGAGCTCGTGGCCGGCGCGCGCGCGGTCGCACGCGGCGAATTCGACCTGCAGCTCGAAGTGCCGTCCGATCCCGACATCGGCCTGCTGGTGACGACGTTCCGCGACATGTCGTACTCGATCCGGCAGCAGCAGGAAGACCTCCGTCACGAGCGCGATCGCCTGCAAACCTTGCTCGAGAACATCAACGCCGCCGTAGTCGTGCTCGACGGCGGCCGCACGGTGGATGCGATGGACGCGCGCACCGTAGGCGCGATGAACGCCATGGCGCGCCGCCTGTTCGGCGACTCCTTCCCGACCTTTCCCGGCGTGCGCGAGTTCCTCGCCGATCACCAGCCGCGGCGCATCGACTCGCGTGAGATCGCGGTTGCGATCGGCGACAGCGAGCGCACGTTGCGCGTGTCCATCGTGCCGCTGCCCGACAGCGCCGAAGAGATGCTCATCGCGGAAGACGTCACCGAGATCCTCCGCTCGAACCGCCTCGAAGCATGGGGGGAGATGGCGCGGCAGGTCGCACACGAGATCAAGAATCCGCTCACCCCGATTCAGCTCACCGCCGAACATCTGCGCGCGCTCGCCGAGCGCGGCGATCCGCGTTTGCCGGAAGTGGTGCGCACGGCGGTCGAGAACATCCTCCGCCAGGTCGTCACGCTGCGTGAGACGTCGAAAGAGTTCAGCGATTACGCCTCCACGCGGCAGATCGATCGGAAACCGCTCGACCTCCGCAAGCTCCTCGGCGAGCTCGCCTCCGGTTACGCGGAAAGTCACGAGCGCGGCATCGAGTTCGAGGCCGACATCGCGCCGTCCACTCCCGCCACATTTACCGGCGACGAGCGCCTGCTGCGCGGCGCCGTTGCGAATCTGATCGAGAACGCGTTCCAGGCCGCGCCGGGAGGACGCGTGCGGCTCGGCAGCGAATCGGTCGATTCGCACGTCATCATCTCGGTCGAAGACAGCGGCCCCGGCGTCGCCCCCGAGCTGCTGCCGAAGATCTTCGATCCCTATTTTTCGACCAAATCCACCGGAACCGGCCTCGGCCTCGCGATCGCGCGCAAAGCGATCGAAGAACATGGCGGACGCATCCACGCGGAGAATGTGAGCCCCGGTCTGCGGGTTGTGATCGAGCTACCATTAGCTCGGAACCGATGAAAAGACTCCTCATCGCAGTCGGTGTCATCCTGCTGGCGTCGCCTCTGGCGCACAGCGATATCGACCTCACACGCACGACGCTGCGGCAGCACATCCTCAAGCTCATCAACAAAGACCGGCAGCTCTACAACCTTCCGCCGGTGCAGCTCGATCTCGGCGGCTCGGTGATTGCCGATCGCTACTGCGAGCAGCAGATCGCGAACAAGACCAACGGCCACTTCACGACCGACGGCCTTCCTCCCTACATGCGCTACTCGTTCGCCGGCGGCAACGACGGCGTGAGCGAGAACGCGGCTGCCTGGTCGGCGAACTACGTCTTCAACGAGCGCGCGCTGTACGAGATGTCGCGCCGTTCGCAGGACGCGATGATGGCCGAGATGCCGCCGCACGATGGGCACAAACGGACGATGCTCGATCCGCACGCGACGCACGTCGGAATCGGCCTGGCGTGGTCGCGCGGAGAGTTCCGCCTGGTGCAGGAGTTCGTCCGCCGCTACATCGACTGGACGAAACCGCTGCCGCGCCGCGCGAACATCGACGACAAGGTCGTGACGGCCGGCCGCCCGCTTCGCGACGCGGAAGTGGAAGCGATCAGCGTCCATTTCGAACCGGTGCCGGAAGCGATGCCTGCGCATGTGGCGAGCGCGTTCGAGAGCTACTCACTCCCCGATCGCCGTAAGGAGTACCTTCCCCGCCTCCGCCAGGAGGTGCGCCTCGGGCGCAACCGCACGATCGAAATGATCCGGCGCGAATACCCGAACGGCAGCCGCGGCGATTTCTATCTCGGCGAAGAGGGCGACTTCTCGTTCCGCGTCCCGTTCACCGACGGCCCGGGCGTGTACACCGTGGTGGTCTGGATGCGCCGCAAAGGCATCGACGGACAGTTCGCGGCGTCGAACATCTCGATCCGCGTGGAAGGCTATCCCGGCGGCGCAGCGCACGGTACCGCCGCCGCGGCGCGCTGAACCGCTACGTCACGACCCACAGCGCCTGACCGTGAGCCGCGGCCTGTTTCGCGCTGAGGAGCAGCTGCACGTACGTCTGCACGTCGAGATCGGCGTCGACGTCGCTCTCGAGATACTGCGCGGCGAGCTGCATCAACTCCACGTCGTCGGTCGGCAGCGCTGCTTTCGCCGCAAACCGGCGTAACTCCTCGAGGAGCGCTTCGAGCGAGCCGACCTGCAGCGGATCGGCGACGTTCGCGATCGGCAGATGCTCGACGCCGGCACCCGCACCAGGGACGTACACCGCCTGATACGCGTCGATGCCCGTGAGTTGCGGAGCAACGTCGAGCGTCTCCAGCACGCGCTTCTGCAACGCACGCCATCCCCTCACATCGACCGGCTCCGATTCGTACCGATGCGGGTCGTCGACACGTACGGACGGAAACCGGCGGCGCACTTCCGCCTCGATCGCCCGCGCGAGCTCGCCCGAAAAAACGTCGCCCGCAGAGCCAACGAGAAATGTGAGAGGCACGCCCGAATTCTACTGCGGGAGCCGGCAACGGTGAATTCAGTGGAGCGGGGGGGGG
>DASVUA010000618.1:0-9525 GCA_036387295.1 Thermoanaerobaculia bacterium
GCAGCGCGACCGTGGCGGCCTCGTTGACGATGTAATGCCCTTTCTCGCCCCATGCGAACGCGAGAGGAGCGGCGAGAAGCAGAAGAAGGAGGGAAAGGACGCGTTTCACGCCGCAGATTCTAAATGGTCGGGGCAAGAGGACTTGAACCTCCGACCTCACGGTCCCGAACCGTGCGCTCTACCAGGCTGAGCTATGCCCCGAATTTGACGTCCCGCGAAGGAATCGCGGCGAGAGGCGCGGATTCTAGTGACTTTGCGCCGAACGGTCAAACCTAACTTCACCCCCGACTGTTTCATTCCTGTGCAGCCGCACGGAATCGCTCCAAACCCTCGCCCGTTGCGAACTTCGTATGATCAATCAAATGAAGCGTTCTGCAGTCTTCGTCGCGCTTCTCGCGCTCGCAATCCCCACCTTCGCGCAACAACAGCCTTTCCAGGAAGAGATCGAAGTCAATGCGGTGCTGCTCGACGTCATCGTGACCGACGCTCGCGGCAATCAGATTCTCGGGCTCGGTCCTGACGATTTCGTCGTGAAGGAAAACGGCGTCGCCCAGCCTGTCGACTCGGTCGACTACTTCACCAATCGCCGCCTCCTCAATGCCACCGAGGAGAACGCACCGTTCAAAGTGGAACGGGTGCGGGAAGAGCGGTACTTCATCTTCTTCTTCGACAAACCGGCCGACCCTTCAGTGCTCACCAGTCAGGTGACGCTCGCGCGTGAAGCGGTGCGCGACTTCGTCCGCAAAGACATGAAAGAGACCGATCTCGTGGCGATCGCCGGCCACGACGTTCGCCTCAAGATCTACTCCGATTTCACGAACGACCGAAAGCAGCTCGAGCGCGCGCTGAACGAGGCGACACGCTTCGGCCGCGGCATCACGAAGCCGAACGCGCAGGCAGAAGGCGCGTCGATCCTCCGCACGCTCGATACCGAGAAGATGGTCGACAAGAGCGGCACCGTCTATCAGGCGCTCGACCTCCTCGCCGACGCCGTTCGCCCCATCCGCGGACGCAAGAATCTGGTGGTCTTCTCGCCCGGCATCGTCGATCGCGAAGAGAACGTCGCGGCCGGCCAGATGCTGACGAATCGCAGCCGTTATCTCGACCCGGCGCTCGAGTCGCTCAACGCGGCGAACGTCTCCGTCTACGGCGTGCAGCTGCAGAACAACGCACCGGCCGCGACGTACGTGCATCAGCGTCTCAGCGAGCTTTCCGAATCGACCGGCGGCCGCTACTTTCAGTTCAACACGAACTTCCGCAACGCGGTGAACAACGTCGAAGAGACGAACGCCGGCTACTACCTGCTCACCTACCGCTCGAAGCAGCCGCGCGGCGCGACCGGGTTTCAGAAGGTCAACGTCTCGCTGCGCAACCCCGAGTTCCGCGTCGTCAGCCGCTCGGGCTATCAGCTCGGGTCGTAGTTCGCTCCAACCGAAGCTCCAACTGAAACGAGAGTCACACGCTCGCCCGGCACCAGCTGGGCGAGCTTCCATCGTTCGCTCGTGAGCACCGTCATCGGCTGCAGGTAACCGCCGGTGACCGGATGATCCGGCCCCATGGCCAGCAGCGACCCGTCGGGATGCAGTTGCACCGTGCCGGTCTGCATTCCGCAGCTCCGGAGATCCGCGGGGATGTCGACGCGCAACGCGACACGCGGACGCAGACGAATGCCGACGCGATCGAGCTGCGGCGTGACGTCGCACTCGATGTCTTCGAGCCCGACGTCGTGCGGCCCGCGCATCGCGCGAATCACCTTGCGGTCTCCGCGCGCGACGTTCGCCGCCACGACGCCTTCCTCGTCGCCGATCGCGAGATAGCCGCGCAGGCCGCCGTCGATGCGGCCGATCGCCAGCTCTTCCCCCGCGCGGACACGTTGCAGGCGCATGTTCAGCGTCGGATCGCACCACGCCGTCACGGCATCGCGCGCGAAGCGCAGACGCGGTCCCGTCATCGCACATTCGAGCAGCTCCACATTGCCGCGCACCGCCCGCAGCGCAACGGCAGCGGCGAGGTCATCGAACGGCGCCCGATCGCGCAAAAGCGTGACGAGCGGCGACGCAATCAACGTCGCACGCGCGAGAGCCGGCGTCTGGAGGGATCGGCTTTGAGCACGTCCTGACCGGCCGTCGCTGCAAGGCGTGATGACGATCGTGTCGCCGGGGACGAACGCGTGCTCGAGCTCAGCGTCCGTGCGCCCGAGGACGTTCCAGCCGCCGGGTGTATCGATGGGATAGAAGCCGGCGACACTTCCGGCGATCGCGAACGAGCCGGCAGCAACGGGCCGCGACGTCGCACGCCGCGGCATCGCCCACTCTTCGGGCCATCCGTCGAGATACGCGAACCCTGCGCGAAAGCCGAGGTAGCGCGCGGTCAGGCGCAACGCCGCGACGCGTGAGAGAAACTCGTCGCGCGAAACGCGCTCCAGCAACTGCGGCAGATCGGGACCGTCGAACGCAACGTGCAGCCGATGCGCGCGCGGCTCGCGTTGTGGCTCGATACGCACCCCGGTTGCATCGCCGCGAATCACATACAGCGACGAATGCCCGACGATCACCGAGACGACGCCCGCTCGCTCCCGCATTTCGCGCGCCGCGCGATGCAGCTCCTCGGCGGTCACGTCGCCCAGCTCGATCAGCGTCGCGTTGTCGCCCGCCGGCCTCACCTTCACCGCATGGTGATACCGTCCACCGGCATGAATCGCAAGCATGAAGAGCTGCTCGACGAGATCGCGCATCAGGCGATGATCGACAAAGGTCTCGACCCGGCGTTCAACAAAGACGTGCGGAAACAACTGGAAGGCATCCGCCGGCCGGCGCAGCGCGACGACGACCCTGCGATTCGCGATCTGCGGCATTACGGCTGGTGCTCGATCGACAACGACGACTCGCGCGATCTCGATCAGCTCACCTGGGGCGAAGAAGCCGACGACGGCCACATGCGCGTCTTCATCGCCGTCGCCGACGTCGACGCGCTGGTGAAGAAAGACACCCCCATCGATCGCCACGCGCGCCACAACACGACGTCGGTGTACACGGCCGCGACGATCTTTCCGATGCTCCCCGAAAAGCTCTCCACCGATTTCACGTCGCTCAACGAGGCGCAAGATCGCATCGCCCTCGTCATCGAGCTGACGGTGCGCGACGACGGCCACATCGTGCACGAGGATCTCTATCGCGCGCTGGTGCACAACCACGCCAAGATGGCGTACGACCGGGTCGCGGCCTGGCTCGACGGGGAAGCTGACGAGCCGGAGAAACTCTCGCGCGTCGAAGGGCTCGCCGCATCGCTGCGCCTGCAGGATCGTGCGGCCGACCGGATGCGCGACCTGCGGCACGAGAACGGCGCGCTCGACCTCGAGACCATCGAAGCGCGGCCGGTGCTGCGCGACGGAAACGTCGTCGAGCTGCGTCAGGCGAAACGCAACAACGCACGCCTCCTCATCGAAGACTTCATGATCGCGGCGAACGGCGTCACGGCCCGCTTTCTCGCGCGCAAAGGCTTCGCGAGCATTCGCCGCGTGGTCCGCTCGCCGGAACGATGGGATCGCATCGAGCGTCTGGCCGAAGAGCTGGGCGACCGGCTGCCGCCCGAGCCGGATGCGCGCGCGCTCGAGGAGTTCCTCAAGCGCCGCAAGAAGCTCGATCCGACCCGCTTTCCCGATCTCTCGCTCTCGATCGTGAAAGCGATGGGCGCCGGCGAGTACGTGGTGGAGGAAGCAGGCGCGACGCCGGCCGGACACTTCGGCCTGGCGGTGAAGGACTACACGCATTCGACCGCGCCGAATCGCCGCTATCCCGATCTCATCACGCACCGGCTCGTGAAGGCGGCGCTCGCCGGCGAAGAATCGCCGTACAGCGTCGACGAGCTGGCCGAGCTCGCCGAGCACTGCACGAAGCAGGAGGACGCGTCGAACAAAGTCGAACGCCTCGTGCGCAAAGCCGCGACGGCCTACATGCTCGTCGGCCGCGTCGGCGAAACGTTCGACGCGATCGTCACCGGCGCGTCGTCGAAGGGGACCTGGGTGCGCGTGTTCAATCCGCCCGTGGAAGGAAAAGTGGTGCGGGGTGCGGAAGGGCTCGATATCGGCGACCGGACACGGGTGAAACTGCTCGAAGTGGATGTCGAGCAGGGGCACATCGATTTCGGCCGTCGGTGAGGGCTTACAGATTCCGTAATGCTGAGTGCGCGCAGTTTGCAGTGAGTGCACGCATGAAGAACACGACACTCATCGTTACCGCACTCAGCATCACCCTTCTCTCCGCCTGCCGCACCGGCACGGACGCACGTGTCCAGCAGGCCGTCAGCGAGACGAGCATGAACTCGTCCTCGGCCGGCATGAACACGATTCTCGACGCCGATTCAGGCGCCGTTGCGCGCACGATCAATGACGGCGAAATTCAGATGGCGCAGCTCGCGCTCGCAAACGCAACCTCCGAGCAGGTGCGCAGCTTCGCGCAGATGATGATCGCCGATCACACGACGGCCAACACGCAGTTGCAGTCGGCCGGCTACGGTCCGCGCGAGAATCCGATCACGCAGACGCTCAACGCCGACGTGACGCGCCGCATGGGCATGCTGCGCGGTAAGACCGGCGCCGATTTCGATCGCGCCTACATCGGCAGCCAGATCGATCTGCACCAGACCGCGCTCGAAACGATGCGCACGACCCTCATGCCCAGCGCCCAGGAAGACCGCCTCCGCCAAACCCTCGGCATGATGCGCGAGAGCGTCCAGATGCACCTCGAACAGGCCCGCACGATTCAGAACCAGCTCAACGGCAAGTAAGGTCACGCGTTAGAAAGCGGCGGCTCTGCCAGCTGCCGCTTTTCTTCGCAAGCGCCGCGGCTCTGCCGCGGCGTAGAAAGCGGCGGCTCTGCCGCCGCACTCCAAACCAACATGTGGAGTGCGGCAGCGTCAGCTGCCGCTTTTCCACGCGTCTCTGCCGCAGCTGTCGCTGTGGCGAGGTAGAGCGGCGACTGGCGTCGCCGCACTCCAGATCAGGGGGTGGTTTCGCTGACGGCGATGATGTGATTTGTGGCGTCGAGCGTGACGATGGTGGCGCGGTGGGCGAGGGTCTGGCCGTCGTGCAGGAGGCCCCACGAGACGATGCTGATCGTGTCGCCGGTGCGGACTCGCGGGGCGATGACTTGGCCTTCCGCGGCGATCTCGGCGAACGTGGTGACGCGCTCGTTCGTGGCGTGATTCACCAGCTCCACTTCTTCGAGCGGAAGGATGTTCGCGGCGCGGAGAATCACCGGGTCGATGCGCAGCGTGAGCCCTTCGCCGCGTGTCGCGGTCGCGTTCTGAATCGCGGCCCGCACGAGGCGGCGCATCATCGCGACGGCACCTGCGCCACGCCGCCGGGGCGCACGCGGATGTTGTCGATGAGGCGCGTGCTGCCGATCTTCACCGCGCCGGCGAGCAACACCTCGCGATGGAAATCAACCGGCGCCTCGAACGTCTCCGGATCGACGACCGAGAGATAGTCGACCTCGAGGCCTCCTTCTTCCGTCACCACGCGCTGCATCAGCGTCTCGAGCCCGGCGACATCGTGAATGCCATGCGTCACCGCCTCTTCGGCCGCGCGCAGCGCGCGATGCAGCGCCGGCGCTTTCGCACGTTCTTCGGGCGAGAGATACGCGTTGCGCGACGACATCGCCAGCCCGTCGCGTTCGCGCAGCGTCTCGCCGAACACGAGCTTCGCCGGAACGTCGAGATCGCGCACCATCCGCTCGATGACGGCGCACTGCTGCGCGTCCTTGCGCCCGAACGCGGCGAGATCGCTCTGCACGATGTTGAACAACTTCGCGACCACGGTCGCGACGCCCTCAAAATGCCCAGGCCTGCGCTCCCCTTCCAGCGGCTTCGACACGCCGCCGACGGAGATCGCCGTCGCCGCGCCGTCCGGATACATCACCTCGACGCTCGGCAGAAAGAGCAGATCGACGCCTTCCGCTTCGAGCATCGCCGCATCGCGTTCTTCATCGCGGGGATAACGCGCAAAGTCTTCGTTCGGACCGAACTGCTTCGGATTGACGAAGATCGAAACGACGATGAACGTCGCCCCGCCATCGCGCAGCGTCTGCACCAGCGACAGATGCCCCGCGTGCAGGAAACCCATCGTCGGCACGAAGCCGATGGTGGCGCGATGGGTGCGCGCGGTTTTGATTGCGGTGCGGGTGTCGGTGATGGTGCGGGTGATGTGCATACGCGAAAACCTGTCCCCTCCGTCATCCTGAGCGTAGCGAAGGATCTCGAATTACGGCTGCCGGTGCCTGTGGTCTCGGCCGTCGCCGCCGAGATCCTGCGCCGTCTGCGCGGCTCAGGATGACGAGAGCGCGTGAGACCTAGCGCGGCATCTCGACAACCACGCCGCCATCGTCGAGCGTCGCGTAAAGACGCTTGAGCTCCTCGTCGCTGGCCATGTGGAACGACTCCTTCGCCTCGTCGGGAAACGCGCCGCTGCGGACGTCGACCAGGTACGCGGCGAGCGCGGTCTGCATGTCCTGCGCGAGGTGCGCGTACTGGCGGACGAATTTCGCGGTATGCCCGTCGTAGATGCCGAGAACGTCGTGGAACACCAGCACCTGCCCGTCGCACGACGGGCCGGCGCCGATGCCGATGGTGGGAATCGTGAGCTGCTCGGTGATCATCGCGGCGAGCTCGGAGGGCACGCATTCGAGCACGATCGAGAAACAGCCGGCACGCTCGAGCGCGTGCGCGTCATCGATCATGCGGCGCGCGTCGTCGGCATTCTTTCCCTGCAGCTTGAAGCCGCCGAGCGCGTTCACCGACTGCGGCGTGAGCCCGATGTGGCCCATCACCGGAATCTCCGCTTCGAGGATTGCTTCGATCGTCCGGATTCGGCCTGGCTTGGCGCCTTCCACCTTCACCGCGTGCGCGCCGGCCTGCACGAAACGGCCGGCGTTGCGCACCGACTCTTCGACCGACACGTGATACGAGAGGTACGGCATGTCGCCGACGATGAGCGCCGACTTTGTACCGCGGACGACCGCTCGCGTGTGATGCAGCATGTCGTCGACCGTGACGCTCAGCGTGTCCGAATAGCCGAGGACGACCATGCCGAGGGAATCGCCGACGAGAAGGATGTCGGCGCCGGCGCCGTCCGCCGCTTTCGCGGAGGGATAGTCGTAGGCGGTGAGCATCCCGATGCGCGACTTCGACTTCATCGCGCGGATGGCAGGGACAGTGACTTTCTTGCGCTCGCTCATTTCAGCTCCTCATTCCTCAAAAAGGGGAGAGGAGCAGCGGCGCATGGCCCCGCGTTTCCTACACCCCGTCCCGGTCCGTTTACTCAGGATCCAAGCGGTACGTAGTACTGAGTTCCCTTTTGAGCATTGCAAACCTGCTCCACGAGCTGTTCGAAATGCTCCGGCGTGTTCACGAAATCGATCTCGTTCGTGTTCACCACCAGCAACGGCGTCTCGTCATACCGGTAAAAGTAGTGCGAGTACGCTTCGCTGAGCTCCTGCAAATACGATGACGAGATCGCCTTTTCGTAAGCGCGCCCGCGCTTCTTGATGCGTTTCAACAGTGTATCGAGATTTCCCTGCAGGTAGATCACGAGCTCCGGCTTCGTCACCTGCTCGAGCAGCAGGTCGTACATCCGGTTGTAGATCATGAGCTCGGAGTCGTCGAGCGTCAGGTACGCGAAGATCTTGCTCTTGGCGAATGTGTAGTCCGCGAGGATGAGCTCCGTAAAGAGATCCCGCTGCGCGACCTGCTTCTGCTGATCGAACCGCGACAGCAGAAAGAACAGCTCGGTCCTGAAGGCCGCACCGCGCTTGTCCTTGTAGAAGTCGTCGAGAAACGGGTTGTCGACGTCTTCCAGCACCTTCGTGCCGCGAAATCGCTTCGCCAGCAGCGAGGTCAGCGACGTCTTGCCGACTCCGATCGGCCCCTCGATGGCGATATGGCGGAAAGGAAGCGCGGACATTTGCGGGCTGAAGGATAAACGATTGAGGATTGAATGAACGCCGAACGGATCATCACTTTCGCCGCTTCTTCATTCTCCGTTCTGCGTTCTTCATTCATCCGGGTCCCGTGATAGAACTCCCCGTCCCATGCTTGCCATCACCGATTACCGCCTCGACAACGGCCTGCGTGTCGTCCTCAACGAGGACCATTCCGCCCCGCTCGTGGCGATCAACCTCTGGTACCACGTCGGTTCGAAGAACGAGCGCCCCGGACGCACCGGCTTCGCGCACCTGTTCGAGCACATGCTTTTTTCCGGTTCCGAGCATGTCGGCAACAACGAGCATTTCCGTTACGTGCAGTCGGTGGGCGGGGTGCTGAACGGAACGACGTTCTTTGATCGCACCAATTACTTCGAGACATTACCGTCCAACTATCTCGCGCTTGGTTTATGGCTCGAGTCGGACCGGATGGGCTTTTTTCTCCCCGCGCTGACGCAGGAGAAGCTCGACATCCAGCGGCAGGTCGTCAAGGAAGAGCGCCGCCAGCGCTATGACAACGTGCCGTACGGCACGGCGTTCGAGCGGCTTCTCAGGCTGGCGTTCAATCCCGAGTACTCGTATCACTGGCCGACCATCGGCTCGATGGAAGACCTCGAGGCGGCATCGCTCGACGACATCCGTGAGTTCTTCGCCACCTGGTATCGCCCCGACAACTGCACGCTGACGATCGTCGGCGACTTTGCGCCCGACGAAGCGCGACGGCTGGTCGAGCATTACTTTTCCGAATTCGCCCCCGGCGGCTCGTTCCCGCAGTTCACGCTGCAGCGCAAACCGGCAGGCCACGAAGTGCGCGAGACGTTCGCCTCGCAGGTGCAGTTGCCGCGCATGTACCGCCTCTATCACCTGCCGAAGATGGGGGAGCCGGACTGGGTGTACGCCGACCTGCTGACGACGATCCTCGCGTCCGACAAGGCGAGCCGGCTCGACCGCGTGCTCGTGCACGAGAAGCAGATCGCGCAGGACGTCGCGACGTACGTGCTGCCGACCGAGGCGACCGGGCTGATGATGTTGCAGGCCACCGCCCGCGACGGCGTGGCGATCGAAGCCATCGAATCGGCCATCGACGAAGAAGTGGCGCGCATCAGCATCGAAGGGATCACCGACGACGAGCTGACCCGCGCGAAGAATCGCGCCGAGGTCGAGTACGCGCACCAGCTCGAAACGTTCGACGCGCGTGCGGATCTCATCGGCATGATGGCGACCTACTTTGGCGATCCGTCACTGGTGCAGCGCTGGCTCGAGCCGTATCGCAACGCGACGAAAGAAGACCTCGCGCACGTCGCGAGAAAGTACCTGATTCCCGAGAATCGCGTCACCAGCCTGTTTGTGCCCGAAAGCGTATGAACCGTTGTCGGTTGCCGGTCATCCGCCACAGACAACTGACCACCGACAGCCGACAACACCTCCAACTATGACGACCATCGACCGCACAAAAGCTCCCGAGCCGGCCGCGCCGCGCCCGTATCAGTTCCCGAACATCACGCGTGCGACGCTGCCGAACGGCCTGCGCCTGCTGGTCTCCGAGAAC
>DASVUA010000619.1:0-4919 GCA_036387295.1 Thermoanaerobaculia bacterium
GCCCAACGTCGTTTTCCGATCACGCTCTTGCTCCTCCGCAACCACCAATGCAGTAGCAGCGCCCACGATCGGGAGGACGCGCGCCGTGCGTCTTCGATCGAGCAGTTGCGCCTGCCAGCTGCCGCGCGGGTTGGCACGCCGACAGCATCCGGGCCGATTGTCAGAGCGTGTTATTTGTAGCGCTCGACATTCCCTAATAACTGAATAGTCCGAGTTGGAGCCAACGCTCAATGAACCGCCCGACGCACTCGCATCTCGTCTCGCTGCTGGCACTTACGGCAATCCTGCTGACCGCCTCTCTCCCTGCCTACGGCGCCACGAACGCGCTGGTTCCGATGCGGTCGATCTGGAAGTACCTCGACAACGGCACGAATCAGGGCACCGCCTGGCGCGCCCGCTCGTTCGATGATTCGACCTGGTCGTCCGGCTGGTCCGAGCTCGGTTACGGCGAGCGCGACGAGGCGACGGTCGTCAGCTACGGCCCCGATCCACTCCGTCGTTACATGACGACGTACTTTCGTCAGAACTTCAACGTCACCAATCCGGCCGCGATCACTGCGCTAACGGCGCGCCTGATTCGCGACGACGGTGCGGTGGTCTACATCAACGGCACGGAGGTCGCGCGGGTCAACCTGCCGACCGGCACGATCAGCTACACGACCTCGGCCGTCACGTCGATCAGCGATGCCGACGAGACCACGCCGATCGCACTCACCCTCAATCCTTCCGTGCTCGTGGCAGGCAGCAACACCATCGCGGTGGAGATGCACCAGGCGGGCGGCAGCAGCAGCGATCTCAGCTTCTCACTCGAGCTGCTTGCGACCGATGACGTCGACGCGCCGGCGATCACCCGCGGACCCTATCTGCAGGTCGGCACGCCCAACAGCGTCATCGTGCGCTGGCGCACCGCGACGCCTAGCGACAGCCGCGTGAGCGTCGGCACGGCGTTGGGCGCATTGAACATGGTCTTCGACGACCCGACCGAAACCACCGAGCACATCGTGCAGGTGTCGGGACTCGAGCCTTCCACCCGCTACTACTATTCCGTGGGGACGAGCAAAGCAACCATCGTCGGTGATGCGTCGAGCTATTCGTTCCTGACTTCGCCACCCAGGGGAACGGACGTCAGCACGCGCATCTGGGTTCTGGGAGACTCGGGCAGCGGCACCTCCGGCGCGCGCGCGGTGCGCAACGCTTATTACTCGTATTCGACTCCGGCCGCGACGAACCTCTGGCTGATGCTGGGCGACAATGCCTATGAGAACGGCACCGACGCCGAATATCAGGTTGCTGTGTTCGACATGTATCCCGAGATGCTGCGCGGTTCGGTTCTGTGGCCGACCATCGGGAATCACGAGACGAGGGCCGTCGGCACCAATTACGGCTCGATGGCGTATTACGGCAATTTCACCCTTCCGACGAAAGGGGAAGCGGGCGGCGTTCCGTCGGGAACGAAAGCGTATTACTCGTTCGACTACGGCACCGTTCACTTCATCTGTCTCGACTCCATGACCTCCGACCGTTCGCCGAACGGCCCGATGCTGACCTGGCTGAGGGACGATCTCGCCTCGACCAGCCAGCCGTGGGTCATCGCCTTCTGGCACCATCCCCCGTATTCGAAAGGCTCCCACGACTCCGACGTGGAGGGCGAGCTCATTGAGATGCGCGAAAACGCGCTGCCGATTCTCGAAGCGGCCGGGGTCGACCTCGTGCTGGCGGGCCATAGTCACGCATACGAGCGTTCGTATCTGCTCGACGGCCATTACGGCTATTCGAACACGCTCACCAGCTCGATGAAAGTGGACGGTACGGACGGCAATACGCGCGGTGGTGGTGCGTATCAGAAGCCGGGCCTCAATTCGCACGAAGGTGCGGTTTACGTCGTCTCCGGTTCGGGCGCAATGGCGAGCGGCGGCCCGTTGAACCACCCGGCCATGTACATTTCGCTCAACAACCTCGGCTCGCTCGTGCTCGACGTGCGCGGCAACACGCTGAGCGCGAAGTTCCTGCGCGAGACGGGCCTCGTTGCCGATTCGTTCCAGATCGAGAAAGGCAATCGCGCACCCGCGGCCGCAACTGCGCTGACGGCGACGGCAGCGTCGGAGACCGGCATCGATCTCGCCTGGACCGACGGCTCCAGTAACGAAGACGGCTTCAGGATCGAGCGCTGCACCGGCACTGGCTGCACGTCGTTCACGCAGGTCGGCCAGGTTGCACCGAACGTCACGAAGTTTGCCGACAGCACCCTGACCGCCGCCACGGCGTATCGCTATCGCGTGCAGGCCTACAACAAGATTGGCGCAACGCCGTCGACCGCTGCGGAAGCGACGACGCTCGGAACGCCGGTTCCGACGACCCCGAATCCGCCGACCGGCCTCGGCGCGACGACGCCATCTGCCACGCAGATCAACCTCGCCTGGACCGACAATTCGGCCAATGAGGACGGCTTCCGCATCGAGCGCTGCTCCGGCGCCTCGTGTGCGGACTTTACGCAGGTGGCGCAGACGGCGACGAACGTCACGACCTACAGTGACAGCGCGCTGACCGCATCGACGCTCTATCGCTATCGTGTAGTTGCCTTCAATGCCGGCGGCGTTTCGGCCACGTCGAGCATCGCCGAATCGACGACGCAGGCCGCGCCGACGGCACCGGCCGCGGCCGCGAGCGTCAGCGGAAACGCGACGTCGACGACGCAAATCGATCTCACCTGGACCGATGCCTCGGACAACGAACAGGGCTTCCGCATCGAACGTTGCTCCGGCGCGGCGTGTACGAGCTTCACGCAGGTCGCGGAACTCGCGGCTGGCACGTCGAGCTACAGTGACACGGGCCTGACGCAGTCGACGCTCTACCGCTATCGTGTGCTTGCATACAACAACGTCGGCTCGTCGAGCTCGAACATTGCCGAGGCGACGACGCAAACGGCGGTCACAATCCCACTGGCCCCGACCAGCGTCTCCGCAGCGGCCACTTCGACGACGCAGATCAATCTCGGCTGGACCGACGCCTCGAACAATGAAGATGGGTTCCGCGTCGAACGCTGCGCCGGCGCCTCATGCACGAGCTTCACGCAGGTGGCGCAGCTCGCAGCAGGTGTGACGACCTACAGTGACACGGCCCTGACGCCGTCCACGCTTTACCGCTATCGCGTCAGCGCGTACAACAGCGCGGGTGCGGCAGCATCCGCGGTGGCCGAGGCGAAGACGCAGACGCCGGTCACCGTGCCTGCGGCTCCGACCGGCTTGAGTGCAACCGCGGCGTCCACGACGGAGATCAATCTCGCCTGGACCGACGCCTCCAATAATGAGGATGGGTTCCGCATCGAACGCTGCGCCGGCGCGGCCTGCACGACGTTCGCCCAGGTCGCGCAGGTCGCGGCGGGTGTGAAGACCTACAGTGACACGGCCCTGACGCCGTCCACGCTCTACCGCTATCGCGTCAGCGCATACACCAGCGCGGGTGCGGCAGCATCCACTGTGGCTGAGGCGAAGACGCAGACGCCGGTGACGGTGCCTGTGGCGCCGAGCGGACTCACGGCAGCCGCGGCGTCCACGACGCAGATCAATCTCGCCTGGACCGACAATTCGGCCAATGAAGATGGGTTCCGCATCGAACGCTGCACCGGCACGGGCTGTACGAGCTTCACGCAGGTTGCGCAGGTTGGGGCGGGTGTGAGGACGTTCAGCAACACCGGGTTGGCCGCGGGGACGGTCTATCGCTTCCGCGTTCGCTCGTACAACTCCGCCGGCGCCTCTGCTGCGTCGAACGAAGCGCAGGCCACGACGCAACCGGCCACGCCGCCGGCCGCACCGACGTCGCTTGTCGCATCGGCCTCGGGAGCGAGGCTCGTCAATCTCTCATGGACCGACGCTTCGACCAACGAAGCCGGATTCCGGATCGAACGCTGCGCCGGCAACAACTGCACGAATTTCACGCAGATCGCTCAGATCGGCGCGAACCTGAAGACGTTCGCCGACAACAGCACGACCGGGAACAATTTCTATCGTTACCGCGTCCGTGCCTACAACGCGTACGGCAATTCGGCCTATACGGCCGTGGTGACGGTGAAGACGCCCAACCGATGATTCGCCGCAGCATTGGACTTTTGACACTGACGCTCGCCGCTGCGCTCACAGCACTCCCGCTGTGGGCGCACGAGGGGATGCACGAGCAGATCGCGTCGCTGACCCGCAGGATCGCGAACGATCCGAAAAACGGAACGTTGTACCTGCAGCGGGGCGAGTTGTATCGCCTGCACACCGAGTACAAACTGGCGCGCGCCGATTACGACAAGGCGGCGAAACTCGACTCGTCGCTGCCGATCGAATTCGCGCGCGGACGGATGTACGTCGAGGCGAAGCAACCAGCCACTGCAAAGAAGCACCTCGATCGCTTCATCGCGCAGAACCCAAATCATTCCGAGGCGTTTTTGATGCGGGGGCGGGCGCTGGTGGCGCTCGGCCGGGCGGCGGACGCTGTTGCCGATTACGATGCTGCCATTGAGCACGAGTCGCAGCCCACGCCCGACATGTACCACGAGCGTGCAAAGGTGATCGCATCGACCGGCAAGACCGATGACGCGCTTCGCGGTCTGGACGCGGGCATCGCCCGCCTCGGTCCGATCGTGTCGTTGCAACGCCAGGCCATCGAGCTCGAAGTCGCAGCCGGTCATTACGATCGCGCGCTCGCACGGCTCGAAACGATCGCCGATCAGTCGCCGCGCAAGGAGTATTACCTCGCCGATCGTGGCGAAATCCTCGAAAAAGCAGGCCGCACCGCCGAAGCGCAGGCCGCATACCGCGATGCGCTGGAACGCATCGCCACCCTCCCCGGACCGCGCCAGAACAGCAAAATGACCCGCGACCTGACGGAACGCCTCCAGGCGGCGCTGAAGCGCGCGACAAAGTAGCGCCAGTTTG